>JBKJII010000330.1:0-6067 GCA_046598505.1 Caulobacter sp.
CGGCTGCAGGCCCTGTCGGTGCCCTACCTGTTCACGCGTGAGGGCTATTTCAAGCAATACCAGGCCCGCCTGCCGAAGGTCATCGAACAACTGGCCAGTGAGAGCTGGGTGCTGGGCGACCAGGCCACAATTCCCGCCTCGGCCCGCGTCGGCCTCGCCGCGGAGATCGGTCAGGCCTACGCGGCAGAGTACAGCCGTCGCTGGCGCGAAGTGCTGGCGGCCCTGGCGCCCGGCGACTACCTGCGCGACGACAAGGCCGCCCAGGCGCTGTTCTCGCCGCCCTCGCCGTTGACCGTGCTGCTGGCCCAGATCCGCCGCGAGACCAACCTGACCCTGCCGGGCAAACCCCTGCCCGCAGTCGCTGGACTGGACGCCGGCGCGCGGATCACGGCCGACTTCGCCTCGCTGTCCGGCTTCGACGCGGCCGCCTTCGTCAATCTGGTCAAACAGGTCAAGGAAGCCTCCCTGAAGCCGCCTACCGACCCCATGGCCGCCACGGCGCTGCGAGACGCCGGCTCGAAGCTGCAGATGATGGCGATGAGCATTCCCTCCGAAGAGCTGCGCCCGTTTGTGGCCGGCGCGGCCGGACAGGTCGATCAGGCCGGCGTCTCGGTCTCGGCCGACGCGCTGAAGCAGGAATACCTGCAGACCATCCTGCCGGTCTGCCAGCGGGTGACAGGCCAGGCCTATCCCTTCGTGCGCAGTTCGACGGCCGACGCCAGCCGCCGCGAGGTCGCCGAGTTCTTCGGCCCGGGCGGCATCCTCGACCGGTTCGTCAAGGGCAAGCTCTCACAGCACATCGACCTGACCGGGCCGTTCTGGCGCTGGCGTATGGACGATCCGGTAGCTCAGCGTTTCGCCTCGAGCCCGCAACGCTTCCAGGAGGCCCGCGACCTGCAGCTGCTGATGTCGGACGGGCTGCAGATGCAGTTCACCGCCGTCAGCTTCAGTCCCGGGGTCAACGCGGTCGAGGTCCGCATCGGCAGCGCGACCCAGGTGTTCCGTCGCGGCGACACCCAGCCGTTCGACTTTCGCTGGACGCCAGGCGACAACGCCACGGCCAGTGTGACCTTCCAGGGCACCTCGGACTATCTGTACCAGAGCGGGGAATGGCCGTTGTTCCGGCTGTTCGGCCCGCCCACCCAGATCACCAACACGGGCGACTCGATCCGCGCGACCTTCGCCAAGGGTTCGTCCTCGGTGACGTTCAGGGTCGTGTTGCCGCGCAGCATCCGCAATCCCTTCCGTGACGGCCCCTGGGGCTTCCGCTGTCCGGCGGAGCTGTAACTTGGCCATGACGCCCTTCCTCTTTGGCAAGCTCCCGAGCCATGGCGACTTCGTCGCCCGCGGTCTCGATCCTGCGGTTGAGATCGCCTGGGACGCCTGGGCCGGCGCGGAAATCGAGGACGCGCGAACCCGGCTCGGCGACGACTTCGAAGCCGCCCATGACGCCGCTCCGCCCTGGGGCTTCGTCAGCGGCCCCGGCCCGCTCGGGGAGACCTGGCGTTGCGGGGTCGCCGCCGCTTCGGTGGACTCCTCCGGCCGTCGCTACCTTGTGGTCGCCGGCCAGGACGGCCTGACCGAGGCCGAGGCCGTGTTTGCCGGGTTCTCTGGCGCGCTGGCTGCGGAAGGCGCGATTCGCCGGGTGCTGATCGAGGGTCTGGATGCAGACGCCACGATCGGGCTGCTGTCAGCCGAGGGGGCCTTGCCTGAAGCGCTGGCTGCGGCGCCCGTGCTCCAGGCCCGGGCCGAGGCGGGCGTCTGGTGGGCGTTCGGCGACGTTGTGCCACCCGTCGCGTCCGATAGCCTGCCGCCGGGGTTCATTGCTGACTCCCTGAGCCGCATCGCCATACTGTTAAAGGACGCAGCATGAGGTCGAACCTTCGCTTTTCCGTCGCCGCACAGACCGACGAAGGTCGGGTGCGCAGCGTCAACGAGGACTCCCTCATCGTCCGCAACGATATCGGACTGTGGGCGGTCGCCGACGGTATGGGCGGGCACGAGAACGGCCAGTGGGCGTCGCAAACTGTCGTGGGCGCGCTGGCGGAATGCACCGCGAGCGGCGACTTCGAGACCGACCTCACCAGCACCCGCCGGGCGCTCGAGATCGCCAATGAACGCATCCAGGCCGAGGCCGACCTGCGCGGCAAGCGCATGGGCTCGACCGTCGTCATCATGATGGCCGACGGCCGCCGTTTCGCCTGCCTGTGGGTCGGCGACAGCCGGGCCTACCGCCTTCGGGACCGCAGGCTTGAACAGCTGACGCGTGATCACACCCAGGTCCAGGACATGGTCGAGAAGGGCCTGCTGGCCGAAGAGGACGTCGCCGGCCACCCGATGTCGCACGTGCTGTCCCGCGCGGTGGGGGTGGAGGAAGTCCTGCGGACGGATGTGCTGACAGGCGACCTGGGGTCGGGCGACATCTACCTGCTGTGCAGCGACGGGCTGAGCGGGGTGATCACCCGGACTGAAATGGAAGAGCACCTGTTGTCCGCCGACCCGGCGACGGCGGCGCGCAATCTGCTGGACCTGACGCTGTCACGAAATGCGCCTGACAATGTGACGCTGATCACCATCGCCTGCGAAGAGATGACCGCGCTGACGATCCCGGGAGGCGTCTGATCCATGTCGCAAGATCCCGAAGACAACGACCCCGCGAAGACCGTCTTCGAGCCGAGTCCGCGCTATGACACCGGGCCTGAAGCCGACCCGGCCGCTGCGAAGCCGGCTGCCGACAACGAGGCTGAGGACGCCTGGTTCGCGGGCGAGGCTCCGGCAGGCGAGCCGACCGACGACGATGACGCCCCGGCCACGCCGAAGGGCCGCCGCAAGGCCGCGCCTTCGACCATCCTGCAACCAAGCATCCCGCCTCAGCCGATAGAGCCGCCCCCCGTTTCGGCGGCGCCCCCGCCTGCGACCGGCGTCCCGTTCGTCGCCCCGGCCGCCGCACTGGCCGGCCGGGTCAGCATCGGCTCGGTCCTCAACCACATCTACGAAGTGCGCCGGTTCATCGCGCGCGGCGGGATGGGCGAGGTCTATGAGGGAATCAACGTCAACACCGACGAACGGGTGGCCATCAAGGTCATCCTGCCCCACCTGGCCGCCGACCCGAACGTGCAGGCGATGTTCCGCAAGGAAGCGCGCACCCTCACCCGCCTGAGCCATCCGGCGTTGGTCCAGTACCGCGTGCTCGCCAACGAGCCGGTGCTGGGCGTCTTCTATATCGTGACCGACTTCCTCGACGGCCAGGGCCTCGACGAGATGATCGGCAAGATCAGGCCGACCCAGTCCGAACTGCTCGGACTCATCCGCCGGCTGGCCGAAGGCCTGAAAGTCGCCCACGAGCTGGGGGCCATTCACCGCGACATCTCGCCGGACAACATCCTGCTGCCCAACGGCCGCCTGGACATGGCGACGATTATCGACTTCGGCATCGCCAAGGACCTCGACTCCTCGCACGCAACGATCGTCGGCGACGGTTTCGCGGGCAAGCTGGCCTTCGTCGCGCCGGAACAGTTCGGAGACTTCGGGCGCGAAATCGGCCCCTGGACGGACGTCTACAGCCTGGGCCTGGTGATGCTGGCGGTCGCCGGCGGCAAGAATGCCGACATGGGTTCGACCCTGGTCGAGGCCGTCGACCGTCGCCGCGCCGGGCCGGACCTCTCAGTCTTGCCGGCGTCACTGCAGCCGTTGTTCGGCAAGATGCTCGCGCCCAACCCCAAGGACCGATACCGGTCCATGGACGAGGTCATGCAGGGCATTCTGGATGTCGATGCGCCACCTGGTTTGACCCTGGGAACCACGCCGCCCAAGGCCCCCCCTCCCCCGCCGAAAGCGGCAAAGCCGCCGAAGGAACCCAAACCGCCGAAGCCGGCGACGATCCGGCCCGGGACGCTGGAGCCGAAGAAGCCGTTACCGATGCCGCTGATCATCGGCGGGCTGGTCGGGGTGGCGATCCTCGCCATCGGCATCCCGCTGGCGCTCAAGCTCGGCAAGGGTGACGACGGCGGCGGCCCGGCCGAGGCGCCGCAGACCGTCGACCAGAGCCTCCAGGCCATCCGCTGCTCCTGGCTCGAGCCGGACGGATCGCCCGACAGCACGCGCCTGAAGGGCGCCGCCCAGTCCGGTTTCGAGGGTCCGACCAGCCAGCGGGTCAAGGGCGCAGACATCTCCGGCGTCACCTTCATCGACGGCCAGTCCTGCTCGCTGCTCGAGGCTGTGCGGCCGCTCAAGGCCCCCACGGTGCCGGGCGCGGAATGGGTCAAGTCGGTGACGGCCAGCTTCGCCCCGGGACGCCAGTCTGAATGCGGCGATGACCCGCGCCAGGCCCTGGCCTTCATGGACATCGACACCGGCACGGCCAGCGGCGAGGACATGGCGCTCTATCTGCTGAGGCCCGGCGGCACGATCCAGGCGGTGTTCCGCGGCCGGTCGCAGATCAAGGCGGGCTCGGGCGTCATCGCCACGGTCACGCCTTCGGGCGCAAACCGCACCCGCCTCGGCGTCTGCAACGACGTTCAGGGTCCCTACGGTCTGCTCGCCGTGCGGGGCGAAGGGCCGTTCACGGCCGAAAGTGGAAGCGGCTCCATCGCCGACCGGCTCGCCGCCGACGCCAAGGCCAAGGGCTGGACGACCCAGATGGACTGGTACCGCATCGAGGCGGCCTCGGCTCAGTCGGCGGCGGCCCCGCCTGCGGCCCCCGTCGCGGCGCCCGCGCCAAAGCCCGCGCCTGCAAAGGTCGCCCCGACGCCCCGGCCCGTCGTCCGGCCCGCGCCGAAGCGTGAGCCCGCCAAGGCGCCTGCGGTCAAGCCGAAGCCCAAGGCGGCGCCGTCGCGCAGTTCCGGCTGCGATCCCGATGAGGGCTGCAACTAGAGCGTGGTCCGATAAGTGGGAACCGGTTATCGGGTCAAAACGCGCCCTGCTCCAGACGGCGGTCAGCGCGAGGGCGGCGGCAGGGTCTCGATCTGCAGGCCGCCGCGCTGCAGGCTGTAACGCAAACTGCCGGCGCCATCCTCGGTCTCGACGATGTAGCGGTCGATGTCGGTGAACCAGCCGGCCAGCTGGTCGGCCTCGACGAGCGGCATATAGACCCGGAACACACGCGGGTCCCAGAAGCGGAACAGCACAGGCCCGGAGCCGTCCGGCAGCTTCGCCTGGGTGAAATGGCGCAGCCGTCGACGCACAGTCATCAGCCCGGCCGACGACGAGATCAGCAGCCCCCAGGCCTTGCCCCAGCCGTCACCGCGCCAGAGCACCGACAACGGATCGCTCGGCGCCAGCTCAACCACATGCGGCGATGCGGCCTTGATCTGCGGATGCAGCTTCCCCTCGAACAGACAGGCGGCTGCGTCGGGTTCCAGGCGGGCCACGTGGGCGGCCAGCGACGGGTCCGCGGCCAGGTCGAGGACGGCGTAGAGGTGGGGGGCGGTGGTCATCAGCCCTACCGCACGATGGTCCAGACGCCGTCGATCTTTGACAGGTAGGGATCGATTGCGAACACACCTGCTTCCGATCTGGCGACAACCGGTGGGTCACCGCCCGCCGTTACATGCTGTATCCGACCATCCGCCATCGAAGTGATCTGGAGCGCAGGCGGGTCGATCGGCGAAACGCTCCAGCCCCCACCACTCATTCTCTCCTGCAGGAACGCCCGATATCCGGCCACGAAAGTCTCGGGCGACTCGCCGACGGCGATCGCCTGTTCTCCGACCTGGGTCGACTGCAGCCGGATCACTTCCTCGATCCGTTGCTCGGCGAGCGCGTCAGCCAGACGGCGCAGCAGATCAACGATCGCTTGCCTGTCCCCGCCTGTGAGCCCGGTGAAGGCGTAGCCGCGCGTCCAGGTCCACGCTTGGGGCGGCGTATGGACAAACCGGGTTTGAAAGACCGTCGTTCGCGCGCCCGTCGGCACAGGTTGCGCCGCGGCCTGCCAGATGAAACTGGCCAGAACCTGATCCCCGGCATCGGACTCGCCTGACAGCGCACGACGGATTTTTATCTCAAACGCCGCTTCCGGATCGTCGTCCGTCCGCTCGCGAGGCGGCAGGGCGCCCAGGCGAACCTGCAC
>JBKJII010000429.1:0-5047 GCA_046598505.1 Caulobacter sp.
GGCCTTTGCCGACCAGCCTCCGGATGGCGGCGAAGGCGACATTCTGGCCGTTCGGCGTCCGGGTGGTCAGGCAAACGGTCTTCTCGCCCTCGCGGCCCCAGCTGGTCACCGAGGACGTCCTGATCAGGCGCGGATGGCCTGCGACATAGCGCTGGACCTTGTCGAAGGCGCGGCCGTCGATGCCCATGGCGTAGCTGCCGAACTGCACGCTGACATCACAGGCCGGACTGCTGGCATGGGCGGCCGCCGGGAGCAGCAGGGCGGACGCCAGGATTATCGCGAAGCCGGTCTTCATGGGTCACCTGTTTCCTTCGGGCCGTCTTGACCCACTGCCATCGTGTGGGGGTCTGGCTGAACGGCGCATGACCGGCTTGCGCCGTCACGGCCATCCCCGCATTGAAGGGGCTCGACCGGTTGGAGGTTCCATGCGTCGTCTCGTTCTCGCCGCTCTGACAGGGCTGCTGCTCGCCGCACCCGCCGCCGCCGCGCCCGGAGATCGTGCGCTTGAAGACGTGCGCATCCTGTCGGCGGACGACATGGACGGCCGGGGCATCGAGACGCCGGGCTCGGCGAAGGCGCGGGGCTATATCCGCGGTCGCTTTGAGGCGATGGGCCTGACGGTCGTCGAGCAGCCCTTCGTCTTTACCCGCAAGCGGGACGGCAAGGAAGTTCACGGCGTGAACCTGATCGCCCGGGTCGACGGGACGCAGGCCGACGGCAAGGTCATCGTCGTCACCGCCCATTACGATCACCTGGGGATCCGCGACGGCGTGGTCTTCAACGGCGCCGACGACAACGCCTCCGGTGTCGCCGGGATGCTGGCCGTGGCGGAGTCGTTCAAGGCCGCCCCGCCGAAACACACCATCATCTTCGTAGCCTTCGACGGCGAGGAGAGCGGCCTGCGCGGGGCGTGGGCCTTCGTCGACGCGCCGCCGGTCCCGCTGAGCGACATTGGCCTGAACGTGAACTTCGACATGCTCAGCAAGAATGCGAAGAACGAGATCTATGCTTCTGGCGGATCACAGTTTTCCTGGCTCAAGAGCCGCCTTGAGCGGGTCGCCAAAGGGGCGTCTGTGACGCTGCGGCTGGGGCACGATACGGACGTTGACGGTCCCCAGAACAACTGGACGAGCCAGTCCGACCACGGGGTGTTCGCCGCCAGAGGCGTGCCCTGGGTCTATTTCGGGGTCGAGGACCATCCCGAGTACCACAAGGCGACCGACGACTTCGCGACCATCCCGCCGCCGTTTTTCCTCGGCGTCGTGAAGACGGTGGTGACGGCCTGCAGACTGTTCGACGATGATCTGGACGCCATGATGAAAGAGGCCGGACGCTGATGCGGACCCTGATCCCCATTGCCGAGCGCATCGCCGCCCGCCTGATCGAACGCAAGGAGAGCGTTGCGGTCTCGGAGTCCTCGTCAGGCGGACTGGTCTCGGCGGCCCTGCTGGCCGTGGCCGGGGCTTCGGTCTGGTACCAGGGCGCCAGCGTGACCTATACGCCGAACGTCGCGCGGGGCCTGCTGGGCCTGCAGCGCGGCGACCTGCCGCCCGGCGTGCGCTCGTCGACCGAGCCCTACGCGCTGTTCATGGCCGGTGTGATCCGCGAGAAGCTGCGCGGGACCTGGGGTCTGTGCGAGACCGGCGCGGCCGGCCCGACCGGCAATCCCTATGGCGACGCGGCGGGCCATACCTGCGTGGGGATCGTTGGGCCGACGGAGGCGTCGTTCACCCTGGAAACCGGCGACAGCGACCGCGCGGCGAACATGATCCGGTTCGCGCGGTTCGCGCTGGAACAATTCGAGGCGGTGCTGGGGTAGGGGACTGCTTACGCTGTCCCCGTCCGGAAAGGGACAGGACATCAAGTCCCAAGGGACATGAAGTCCAGTCCCCGCTAACCCATATATCCCGGCAGCCAGGCTTCGTGGGCCGTGCGCAGGGTCGTCATGGGGATGCTGAACAGGCTCTTCGAAGCGAAGGCGTCGCCACCCGCCTGTCCGACGACGCTGGCATGAAGGCCGGCCTCCGCGGCGGCCTTGAGCAGGCCCTCAGGGTCGGCCGTGGCGATGAGGTAGCGGGCCTGATCTTCGCCGAACAGGAACGGGTGGGCGTTCCCGGCGCTGGTGGCTTCGAGGACAAGGCCGACGCCCGAGGCTAGCGCCATGTCGGCCGCTGCTACGACCAATCCACCGTCAGAAAGATCATGAACGACAGTGACTTGCTGCGACTTGATCAGGTCGCGAACGAAGTCGCCGGTCTTGCGTTCCAGCGCCAGATCGACCGGCGGCGGCGCGCCGTCCTCGCGACCGAGGACTTCGCGCAGATAGATCGACGCCCCCAGTTCTCCGGCGTTGGCGCCCAACAGGACCAGGGTGTCGCCGGCCTTCATGCCCGCGAAGTCGGCCCGCAGGCTGTACTCGGTCAGCAGGCCCACGGCGCCGACCGTCGGGGTCGGCGGGATCGCGGCGCCGTTGGTCTCGTTGTAGAGGCTGACGTTGCCGCTCACGACGGGGAAGTCGAGCACGCGGCAGGCCTCGGCCATGCCGTCGATGGCCCGGACGATCTGGCCCATGATCTCGGGCCTCTCGGGATTGCCGAAGTTGAGGTTGTCGGTGATGGCGATCGGGTCCGACCCTACAGCGGTGAGGTTGCGCCAGGCCTCGGCGACGGCCTGCTTGCCACCTTCATAGGGGTCGTTCTGGACATAGCGCGGGGTGCAGTCGCTGGTCACGGCCAAGGCCTTGCGCGTGCCGTGCACCCGCACGATGCCGGCGTCGGCGCCGGTGGCGCTGTCCTCCAGCGTGTCGGCCATGACGTGGCGGTCGTACTGCTCCCACAGCCACCGCTTGGAGGCCATGTCGGGGCAGCCGATGACCTGTAGCACGGCCTTTTCCCAGTCGGCCGGCGCGGGGACCTGCGCCGGGTCGAGGCGCGGGTGCTTCACCGGCTCGGTCCACGGGCGATCGTAGAGCGGCGCGTCTTCCGACAGCGGGGCCAGCGGGATGTCGCAGACCACCTCGCCCTTGTGCTTCAGCACGATGTGACCGGTGTCAGTGGTCCAGCCGATGACGGCGGCGTCCAGACCCCACTTCTCGAAAATGGCGTGGCCGTCGCGCTCGCGGCCGGGCTTGAGGATGGCCAGCATCCGCTCCTGGCTCTCCGACAACATCATCTCGTAGGCGGTCATGCCTTCTTCGCGCTGGGGCACCATGTCCAGGTCCAGCGCGATGCCGACCGCGCCCTTGCCGGCCATTTCGACCGAGGAAGACGTGAGTCCGGCCGCGCCCATGTCCTGGATCGCGGCGACGGCGCCGGTGGCCATCAACTCCAGCGTCGCCTCGATCAGCAGCTTCTCGGCAAACGGGTCGCCGACCTGGACGGTCGGGCGCTTCTCGTCGCTGTCCTCGTCGAACTCGGCGCTGGCCATGGTTGCGCCATGGGTGCCGTCGCGGCCGGTCCTGGAGCCGAAATAGACCACCGCCAGGCCCGGTCCGGGCGCGGCCGAGTAGAAGATCTTGTCGGCGTCGGCCAGGCCCACGCACATGGCGTTGACCAGGATGTTGCCGTCGTAGCCGCGGTGGAAGTTGGTCTCGCCCGCGACGGTCGGCACGCCCACGCAGTTGCCGTAGCCGGCGATGCCCGAGACCACGCCGCTGACCAGCCGCTTGGTCTTTGGGTGCGAGGGATCGCCGAACCGCAGCGCGTTGAGCAGCGCGATCGGGCGCGCGCCCATGGTGAAGACGTCACGCATGATGCCGCCGACGCCCGTGGCCGCGCCCTGGTAGGGCTCGATGTAGGAGGGGTGGTTGTGGCTCTCCATCTTGAAGATGCAGGCCTGACCGTCGTCGATGTCGATGACACCGGCGTTTTCGCCCGGTCCGCAGATCACCCGCGGGCCGGTGGTCGGGAACTTGGACAGGTGCTTGCGCGAGGACTTGTAGGAGCAATGCTCGCTCCACATCACCGAGAACACGCCGAGCTCGACCGGGTTTGGCTCCCGGTTCAGGCGGCGGACGATGAGCGCGTACTCCTCGGGCTTGAGGCCGTACTCGACGGCCGTGTCGGCCATGCTTTTCGCGGGGGAGGCGGTCATGACCGGCTGTTAGCGGATTCCGCTCGAAATGTCAGGGCGAGCGAGTGAAGATGACGCCATGAAACATGATCGCAGAATGGTCGCCGCCGCTCTCGCCAGCCTGCCGTTGCTGGGCAGCGGCGCGCGGGCGCAGGTTGCGCCCACCAAGGTGGTGCTCAACACCGCCGTCGGGACGCTGGAAATCGACCTCTACGGGGACAAGGCGCCGATCACCGTGCGCAACTTCCTGCGCTACATCGACGAGAAGCGCTTCGACGGCGCGGAGTTCTACCGCACCGTTCGGGTCGAGGGCCTGTCGCAGGCGGGCCTGATCCAGGGCGGCTGTCATGGCGACCCGAAACGGCTGCTGCCGAAGATCGAGACCGAGTCGACGGCGGTCACGGGCCTGCGCCACAAGGTCGGCACGCTGTCCATGCCGCGTCTCGAGGGCGGTCAGGCCAGCGGCGAGTTCTTCATCTGCCTCGAGGACTCGCCCTGGTACGACGTCAATCCGATCAAGCCGGGCGACAATCTGGGCTATGCGGCCTTCGGGCAGGTCGTGGGCGGGTTCGATGTCGCGCTGAAGATCCACGACATGCCGGTCTCACCGACCCTGGGTCGCGACTACGGCATGGCCAACCAGATCCTCGATCCGCCGGTCAAGATTGTGACCGCGCGACGGGTCTGACGGTCAGGCCGTGCGCGCGATGACCCGCCGCCCGGCCCAGACGAAGCCGATCAGGAACGGCAGGACCAGCAACACCAGCAGCAGGCTGATGGCCGCCATCCCCGGGATCGTCAGGTATTGGCCCAGCTGCAGCTTGCTGTCATCCGGTGTGGTCAGCATGTCCCGGGCCAGCGGCGCGCCGATGATCACGGCGAAGGCCAGGCTGGAGAGCGCGACGAACGCCATGGCCGCTTTCGCCCTGGCCAGCGACAGGAAGGCGCCCAGCACTGCGACCAGCCAGACCGCGCC
>JBKJII010000450.1:0-12069 GCA_046598505.1 Caulobacter sp.
CGCAGCACCTGGGTGCCGCCGGCGTTGGTCGAGATCACCCCGCCGACGGTCGCCGAGCCTTCGGAGGCCAGGCCCAGCGGAAACCGCCGGGACAGCTTCGCCGCCGCCTCATGCACGGCGGCCAGGGTGACGCCGGCCTCGGCCACGATCACGTCGTCAAAGCCGTCAATGTCGCGGATGCGGTTCAGCAGCTCGGTCGACAGGAGCACTTCACCTTGCGGGATCTGGCCCGAGACGAGGCCGGTATTGCCGCCCTGGGGCGTGATGGCCGTGCCGGACTCGGCGCACAGGCCGACGATCGCGGCGACCTCAGCCGTGGACTTGGGCAGCAGCAGGATCGGCGTCTGGCCCTCCCAGCGGCCGCGCCATTCGACCAGCTTGGGCGCGATCCGGTCGCGGTCCTGGCTCCAGCTGCCCTCACCGAGGACGGCCTTGAGGCGGGAGATGACGTCTGCGGGCACGGAGATGGTCATGCGGCCACCATACCGCGCCCCTGCGCCGCCGTCAGCCGATGAAGCCGGCGGCCCGCTTGAGCCGGTCGTTGATCGCCTCGCCGAGGCCCTCGGACGGGATCGGCGCGACCGCGATGGCGGTCGGACCTGTCCGGTCGGCGGCCCGCAACATGGCGAACAGGTTGGCGGCCGCCTCGACCAGATCGGCCGTCGGGCTGAGGTTAAACGCGGAGGCGGAAGGTCCGAACGCGAGGAAGGCCTCGCCCGGCAGCGCGGTCTCCGCGTTGATCCGCACAGGCGCATCAGGGGCGTAGTGCAGGGCCATCCGGCCGGGAGAGCGTCTGGCGTCGGCCTCGGCCTCGGCCAGCGGTCCGATCAGCGCCTCGATCTGCATCCGGGTCACGGCGCCTGGTCGCAGCAGCCGCGCGGGCGCATCGGGCAGCAGCGCGATGACGGTGGATTCGAGGCCGACCGCACAGGGGCCGCCGTCGAGCGCTTCAGCAGCGGCTGTGCCCGTCTCGTCGACCGCATCGGCAAAGGTCGTGGGACTCGGCCGACCTGAACGGTTGGCCGACGGCGCAACCACCGGCCCGTCGAAAGCCTCCAGCAGGGCGCGGGACAGCCGGTGCCCCGGTACCCGCACGGCCACGGTGTCCAGCCCGGCGCGGGCAAGATCACAAACGGCGGCGGGGTCCCGCACCGGCGCGACAATGGTCAGCGGCCCGGGCCAGAAGGCCGCCGCGAGCGCTTCGGCGCGGCTGTCCAGCACGGCGATTCGCCGCGCGCCCGCCACGTCGGTGACATGGGCGATCAGGGGGTTGAAGCCCGGCCGGCCCTTGGCGGCGTAGACGGCGGCGACAGCCAGCGGGTCAGCGGCGTCGGCGGCCAGGCCGTACACCGTCTCCGTCGGCAGGATGACCAGCTTGCCGGCGCGCAGAGCGTCGGCCGCTCGGGCTATCCCGCGCGCCTCGCTGTCAGACTGATGTTGACCGTCACCGTTCCCGGCACGACCTCGGTCGTCTTCCACTCGCCCTGTCCCACGCCGAAGGCCAGACGGTTCAGGCCCACGCTGGCGTTCATCTTCGCTACGCCGCCGGTGATGACGAGGGTGAAGGGCAGGGTCAATGGCTTCGCAACGCCGCGGATCGTCAGCGTGCCGACCGCCTGGTAGCGATTGCCGCCCAGCGCCTTGAACGACGTAGCCGCAAAGGTCGCCTTGGGGAACTTCGCGGCGGCGAACCAGTCAGCCTGGGGCAGGGCCTGGTCGCGGCCGTCGTCGCCGGTCAGGGCGGACGTCATGTCGAAGGTCGCTTTGACCGACGACCCGGCCAGGTTCGCGGGATCAAAGCGGATCGCGGCGTCCCAGCGCCGGAAGGCGCCGGTGAACGCGCCGCCGTCGAAGCTCGACGCGAAAGCCACCTTTGAGGCCCCCTTGTCCACGTTCCAGGCTGGCGCGGGCGCTGCCCAGGCCTGGGTAGCCAGAACGGCCGCGACCGCCAGAACAGGGAAGAAAGGCTTCATGCGACGGCGTCCTTGCGGGCCAGGAACGGAATCATCCTGGCCAGCTCATTGTCCCGGTCGAGGAACTGGTGCTTGAGCGCGCCCAGGATGTGCAGCGGCACGAGGCCGTAGATGATCACCTTGGCGACCAGACCGTGGACCGTTTGCAGCTGTTCATGCCGGGCATGCCGAACTTCAGGAGGCAGGTCGAACAACGGCTGGATCACCGGCCAGTGGAACAGGCCGAACATGTTGATCGGATACTGCTGGATCAGGGCGCTGGCCGACACCGACGCCCAGCCGGTGAGCGGCATGATGAGGAGCAGGACGTAGAACAGGACGTGCGCGGTGCGGGCCAGATGTCGCTCCCAGGCCTTGAGGTGCAGTCCTATCGGCGGCGGCGGGGAGATGAAGCGCCAGGCCAGCCGGAACAGGGTCAGGAGCATGATGGTGATGCCGAGAGGCTTGTGCAGCTGCAACACGGCGACCTTCGCCGGTCCTTTCAGGTCCTCGGCTTGCCAGCCGAGCAGGACGATCCAGACCAGCAAGGCCGCGATGAGCCAGTGGAGCAGGATGGCGACCGTTGAATAGCGGGTTCTGGACATGACGACTCCGACGCTTTGCCTGACCCTACTTCTTCACAAACTCGAGTTCGAGAACCAGTTCCACCTCGTCGCCGACGAAGGCCAGCGGCGGGCTGAGCAGGAAGGTCGATCCGAAGTCAGATCGCTTGAATGTTCCGCGCGCCGAAAAGCCCGATCGCGCGCCGCCGATGCCGGACCGGTACCCGTCGAAGGTGACGTCCAGCGTCACCGGCCTGGTCACGCCCCGCAAGGTCAGGTCGCCGGTCATCGTGCCGGTGTTGCCGGCGCCGGGCGTTATGGCGGTCGAGACGAACCTGATTGTCGGATTGGCGCCGGCATCGAGGAATTTCTCGGCGAATTCGCTGTTGAACTTCGGCTCGCCGGTGTCGAGCGATGCGGCCTGGAAGGTCGCCTCGACGGTCGCGGCGGCGGGGACCTTCGGATCGTAGGTGTAGGTGGCGTCGAAGTTGGTGAAGCGGACCGTGTAGGCCGCCAGCTCCATATGCTTCACGCGGGCGATCAGCGTCGAATGGGTCTTGTCGACGACATAGGTCCCGGCGGGCATGTCGGCCGGGTTTGTCGACGGCGCGGCATACGCCATTGGCGCGGTCATCAGGACAAGAGCGAGGGCGGCGGCGAGCGGGCGGAGCATGGCGGTCTCGTCTGTGACTGCTTCGGTTGCGGATAAGATAGGACGACCCTGTGGCGAGGGAAAGGCGCAGGCTTCACGAAACAGCGGCGACCAGCCTAGAACTGGTGGTGACAGGGAGATGTTTCATGACCTACGCCGCGCCGCTTCGCGACATGACCGCTGCTCTGAAGGCTGCGGGGTTCGACCGGCTCGGGGAGGCTTTCCCGGAAGCGGATGCCGAAACCGCCTGGGCGGTGCTGGAAGCGGCCGGGGAGTTCGCCTCGGGCGTCATCGCGCCGCTGAATCGGTCGGGGGATTTGGTCGGCGCCAAATACGCCAACGGCCGGGTCACCGCCGCGCCCGGCTTCGTCGACGCCTATCGCCAGTTCGCGCAAGGGGGCTGGAACAGCCTGTCGGCAGAACCGGAGTTCGGGGGTCAGGGCCTGCCCAAGACGCTCGAGATCGCCGTGTTCGAGATGATCCAGGCCGCCAGCCTGGCCTTCGGCCTCTGCCCGATGCTGACCCAGGGGGCCATCGAGGCGCTGGCCGCCCACGGCGCCGACAGCCAGAAGACGCGCTTCCTGCCCAAGCTGGTCAGCGGCGAATGGACCGGTACGATGAACCTGACCGAGCCGCAGGCCGGCTCGGATCTCGCCGCGCTGACCACCCGCGCTGCGCCGGACGGGAACGGCGGCTACCGTTTGACCGGCCAGAAGATCTTCATCACCTGGGGCGATCATGACGCGGCGGAGAACATCGTCCATCTGGTGCTGGCCCGTCTGCCCGACGCACCGGCGGGCAGCCGCGGCATCTCGCTGTTCGTCTGCCCCAAGCGTCTGCTGAATGACGACGGCTCGGCCGGCGGCCTGAATGACGTGCGGCCCGTCAGCATCGAACACAAGCTGGGCATCCACGGCTCCCCGACCTGCGTCATGGCCTTCGAGGGCGCGACCGCCGAACTGGTCGGGGTCGAGAACCAGGGCCTGGCCGCGATGTTCACGATGATGAACGCCGCGCGGCTGCAGGTCGGCGCCCAGGGCGTCGGCATCGCCGAACGGGCCTATCAGCAGGCGCTGACGTTTGCGCTGGACCGTAAGCAGGGCCGCTCGACCTGGACGGGCGAAGCCAATGCGCCGATCCACGATCATCCGGACGTGCGCCGAATGCTGATGCTGATGCGGGCAAAGATCCTCGCGGCGCGGGCGATCTGCCTGTCGACGGCTGTGGCCGCCGACCTCTCACGGCACGCAGCGACGCCCGAGGCGCGCGACGCGGCCAAGCTGCGCGAGGAGTTCCTGACGCCGATCGCCAAGGCCTGGTCGACCGACCTCGGCGTCGAGGCCGCCAGCCTGGGCCTGCAGATCCACGGCGGCATGGGGTTCATCGAGGAGACGGGCGCGGCCCAGCACTATCGCGACGCCCGCATCCTGCCGATCTATGAGGGGACCAACGGCATCCAGGCCCTCGATCTGGTCGGCCGCAAGCTGACGCTCAGCGACGGCGCGGCGCTGGCGTCGCTGCTGGCGGACATTCGCGAAACGGCGGCCGGTGAGCCGCGGCTGGCGGCCGGGGCCGACGCCCTGCAAGAGGCCGCGGCCTGGCTCGTCGCGCGGCGCAACACGCCGGACGCCCTGGCGGGGGCGACCGCGTTCCTGAAGCTGGCGGGCGACGTGACGGGCGGCTGGATGCTGGCGAAGATGGCCAATGCCGATACCGCCTACGCCAATGCCTGGCGGTTTTACGCCGAGCAGATCCTGGCGACCGCGCCGGGCCAGGTGGCGGGGATCACCCAGGGCGCCGGGGTGCTGGAAACGGAGTAGGGACCGGGAGGGACAGACACCGCCGGTGTCTGTCCCCAACCGGATTACAGCTGCGCCAGCATGTAGTCGGCCGACGAAACCTTGAACTCACCGCCGGCTTCGACGTTGAGCGTGGTCACGACGCCGTCCTTGACGATCATCGAGTAGCGCTGCGAGCGCAGGCCCATGCCGAACTTGCTGCCGTCCATCTCCAGGCCGATGGCCTTGGTGAAGTCGCCGTTGCCGTCCGCCAGCATGATGACGTCGTCGCCCACGCCCTGGTCGAGGCCCCAGGCCTTCATCACGAACACGTCGTTGACCGAGATGCAGGCGATCGAGTCGACGCCCTTGGCGCGGAACTCGGCGGCGTGCTCCTTGAAGCCCGGCAGGTGCTTGGCCGAGCAGGTCGGGGTGAAGGCGCCCGGCAGCGCCAGCACGGCGACGGTCTTGCCCTTGAACAGCTCGTCGGAGGTGATCGGGCGGGGGCCTTCGGGGCCGGAAGTCATGAAAGTGGCGTCGGGCAGCGTGTCGCCGGCTTTGATCGTCATTGGGTCTCTCCCTGTCGCGGAACCGCGGTCGTTGGTGCAAATAGAGGCGAAGGGCGGGTTCGCCAAGCGGGCGAGCTTGAATCCGCCATCTTCAAAGGCCAATCATCAACGCATGACCGAGCCATCGGACGCAGACTTTCTGTCAGGCCGTCTCCTGATCGCCATGCCGGGCATCGGCGATACGCGGTTCGAGCGGGCGGTCGTGTTTCTCTGTGCCCACGATGCCGAGCACGCCATCGGCCTGGCCGTGAACCGTCCGCTCGACGGACTGACCCTCGAAGACCTGTTCGAGAAGATCGGCCTCGATCCGCCGTTGAAGCGTGTGGCCGACGAGCCGGTGCTGATGGGCGGGCCGGTCGAGCGCGAGCGGGGCTTCGTGCTGCACACCGACGACTACCTGCTGGACGGCGTCAGCCTGCCGGTGATGGACGGCCTGGCGCTGACCACGACCCGCGACGTGCTGCAGGCGCTGGGCGGCGAGTCGGCGCCACGCCGGGCCCTGCTGGCGCTCGGCTACGCCGGCTGGGGTCCGGGTCAGCTGGAGCGAGAGGTGCGCGAGAACGTCTGGCTGGTCTGCGACCCGGACGAGGCCCTGATCTTCGACGACGACTTCGAACGCAAATGGTCGCGGGCGCTGGAGAAGCTGGGCGTGTCGGCGGCGATGCTGTCCGAGGTCGGGGGTCGGGCCTGACTTGTCGTAGATGCTCCCCCCTTGGGGGAGCTGTCAGGCCGCAGGCCTGACTGAGGGGGCCGTCAGCGGCACTGCCCCCTCCACCACGCTGCGCGTGGTCCCCCTCCCCCTGTGGGAGAGGAACCTGGTCATCCCTGCCGTCTTACCGGCGCTGTGCCGTCGACGTAGCTTTCGTTGAGATAGACCTCGGCTTCCTGCGGCGACAGCGCCGGGGCGTAGCCGAAGCCCTGGCCGTAGTCGCAACCCAGCTCCATCAGCTGGCGGGCCATGATCGAATTCTCGACGCCCTCGGCGACGACCTCGAGGTTCAGGTCCTGGCCCAGCTTGATCACCGAGCGGACGATCTTGGCCGACCCCTCGTTGGCGCCCATGGTGCGCACGAAGTAGCGATCGATCTTCAGGGTGTCGAAGGGCAGGCGCGTCAGGTAGCTCAGTGACGAGAAGCCGGTGCCGAAATCGTCGAGCGCCAGGCCCGCGCCGCCGGCCCGCAAGGCGCGCAGGATCTTCGCCGCGCCATCCGGGTCGCGCATGATGTCGCTCTCGGTGATCTCCAGCTTCAGCGAGCCGGGCGGCAGGCGATGCTTCTGGATCAGGCCGGTGACGTCCTCGATCAGCCCGGGCCGGTCGATCTCGCCCGTCGACAGATTGACGCTGACCGTCAGGTTGCCGGCGGCCGGGTGGCTCTGACGCCAGGCGGCCAGCTGCCGGGCCGAAGCGCGCAGCATATGGGCGCCGAGCTCGGCCATCAGGCCCAGCTCCTCGGCCAGCGGCAGGAAGTCGTCGGGCGGTATCAGGCCCCGCCGGGGGTGACGCCAGCGACACAGCGCCTCGAAGCCGGACAGCGCCCCGTCCGACAGCCGCACGACCGGCTGGTAGAAGGGCACCACCTCGCCGCGGCCGATGGCGCCGCGCAGGTCCGATTCCAGCGCCAGTTGCGACAGCCCGTCGCTTTCCATCGATCGGCCATAGGCGGCCCCGCCGCCACGTCCAGCGCCCTTGGCCGCTTCCACAGCCAGTTCAGCGCGGCGCAACAGCTCCGAAGCGTCCGGCGCATCCTCGCCGCCTTCGGCCTCGACGGCGCCGATGGCCAGCGTCGGCAAAATGTCGAACCCGGCGATGCGCAGCGGTTGCTCCAGCGCCTTGCGCAGGCGCTCGACCGGGTCGCGATCGCCGGAGGTCATGATGGCGAATTCGTCTTCGCCGACCCGGGCCATGATGGCCTCCGCGCCGAAGGCCGCCGCCAGTCGTGAGCCGAGCGCGGCCAGTACCAGGTCGGCGCGGTCGTGGCCGAGGGCCTCGTTCAGGCGGCGCAGTCGGTCGAGGTCGGCGACGACCAGGGTCTGCTTGCAGGGCTGGGTCAGGCGCTCGCGAGTGCGAGCGACAAAGCTGCGCCGGTCGAGAAGGCCGGTCAGGGTGTCGAACTCGCTGGCGGCGAAGCGGGTCTCGGGCGCGACGACACCGGACGCGCGGACGCCTTCCTCAAGCCAGATCCCGCGCCACAGGCAGGTCTCGCCGCCGCGCATGCGGATGCGCAGGGTGATCTCGGAACCGGGGCTCTGAGTGCGCAGCAGATCTTCGGCGGCGGCGCGGTCCTGCGGCAGGGCCAGGGCGCGGAAGGCGGCGGAGGAGCATTCAGGGGCCAGCGGGCCCAGGCCCAACTGGCGGGCGGCGCCATAGACGCGGAAGCGGTCTTCCTCGGGTTCCCAGACCCACAAGGCCACATGTGCGCCGCCGAGCGCCTCCAGCGTGGCCGCGGCGTCCCAAACACGTCGATCCTGAGCTTGAAGCCTCATGACCGGTACACCCGGCTTCTCCCTACGGGCGGTTGTACGCGCCTTCGCGTGAAACCAGTCCGAACAGACGATGATCTCGCCAATCGCCGTTAATTTTCAGATAAGCCTTGGCGAACCCCTCCTCGGTGAAGCCCGCTTTCAGCAGCAGGGCGGCGGAAGCCTCGTTCGTCGGCAGACAGGCCGCCTCGAGCCGGTGCAAGCCCAATGGCCCGAACGCGAACCGGACGAGCGCCTGCAACGCGGCCAGGGTATGGCCCTGTCGGGCGTAGGCCTGGCCCGACCAGTAGCCGACCGTGCCCATCTGTGCGACGCCGCGCCGCACGTTGTTCAGGGTGATCCCCCCGACCAGCGCCTCGTCGCTCTCCCGGAAAATGAAGAAGGCGTACATCTGGTCCAGCTCACGGCCGTTGCGCCAGGCCGACAGCCGGCGGGCAAAGGCGGCGGCGCTCAGCTCGTCCGGCGACCAGACCGGCTCCCACGGCTGCAGGAACGGCCGCGAGGTCTGCCGCAGGCTGTTCCACTCGACATAGTCCCGCCGCCGTGGCGGTCGCAGCACAACGCCATCGCCCTGCAGGCTGGGGCCGGTCTCCGGCGAGATCCATTCGAGGAGCGACATGGACGAAACGTGGCGCGCATTGCCGAACGGGGCAAGCCCGCGCGCTGAATGTGAGCGATGGGTGGGAGCGGGCGCTTCTCTCGCGCCGGGGCCCAAGCGCCAACGGTCAGGCAACGGCGCCTGCTCGTGACCCTCGCCGGCGCGCAATGTTTCCGGTCCGAGGCCTATCTGTAAGGGCCAAAGACCAGCCAGATAATCGCCAGATGGACCGGATAGAAGGCGTAGAACATCCAACCTGGCAGGCGTGGGACAAGGGCTCCCATCGGCCGCGAGACCAGGATTAGCGGAATGGCGGCGATGACGCCGAGCAGCGCCATCGGACGGTCCGGCGCGCTCAGCAGGTTTGCGGCGCAGACCAGGCCAACGACGGCCAGCAAGGCGCCCACCGGTCGCCCCCGCGCCTGCAGAACGGCGCCGACGCCTACCGCCGCGGCGGTGAATCCTCCGCCGTCAATCCAGGGGCTGGCTGCCAGCGCCAGGACCGTTAGCATCGCCAGGGCGATCCGCCGACCTGATCGCCAGAGGACCAGGCCGCCGACTCCCAGAGCCAGCGTGAACAGGACGTCCAGGCGCAACGCCACGCCGCCGACCAGCAGCAGGTAGATCGGTTGGGCGACAATACCCCAAACCAGGAGCCGCTGGAGCGTCCGGACCGCCCGGTCGTCGGAGCCACGCGCCAGGCGGGTGGCCAGCAACCAGGTAAACATCACCAGGCACGGTCGCCCGCTCAGATGGCCGATGTCCGGCCAGGGCGCCGGCAAGGCCAGCAGCGCGTGGTTGGCGGCCATGAGCGCCATGGCGATAATCTTGACGGCGTCGAGCCCGTCACTGGCCGGACCGTCTGATGGGAGCGGGCGCGCCGTCACCCGTCGCCTAGAAAGGACCGGAGATGCGCAGCGCCAGGCGCTGGTCCTGACGCTGCTCACCGAATGCGCCAGCGTAGGTCAGGCTCCATCGACCGAATTCTCCGGCCGGCCCCGCCAGTCCCACCTCGACCTCGGCCTCATCCTGTTCCATCGGAGCGCCGGCGCTGGAGAAGGGGGTGGCGCCCAGCGTGAGCATGGCGACCGGCGCGTCATCACCAAGGGCGTGTCGCCAGGCAAGTCCAGCTGTCGCATTGAGACCATGAAGGGGAACAGCTATCCGCACCCCGACCTCCGAAAATTCGGTCCGAAACTCGCCGGCTTCGACGTCGAGCGCCGCCGCCGCGCCGACCTCGCTGACCCTGTCGGTCCGTACAGAGATCGAAGCGCCGCTGACGAAGGGTTCAATGGTCAGATCGCCCACAGGAATTGCGTGACTGGCTTCGATGAAAGCGACCGTCGTTTCGGCGTCCATCTGCGCGCGATAAGGATCGGGCACGCCGCTGGTCACGATGACCCGGCGGACGTCGGCCTGACTGCCCTCATAGCCCACGCCGAAGGCGAGGGTGACCGGTCCGGCCGGACCTGCGCCATAGACTCCTGCCTGCCAGGTTTCAATTTCGGCCGAACTTCCGGCCGCGCCTGACTCCGGAGATGAATTCTGAAACCCGCCGGCGCCGCCCAGACGCCAATCCCCGGGCAGACCAAAATCGAACCCGAACAGCACGCCGCCGCCTCGTTCATCAAGCTCTGCCAGGCCATCCGGAGACCGGCTCCCGGATTCTGCGTGAGCGAGGCCCCAGTATTTGAAGCCGTCCTCGCCACCTCTGGCCCGACCCAGCAACGCTGCTCGCAAGGCTTCACTGCCGTCGGCGAGCGCCGTCTGCAGGGAGGCATAGAACTGGCCGAGGCCGGGCGTTGGGCTGGGCGCGCCGCCAGTGCCCCCTGTGCCGCCACCGATGCCGTCCATGGCCAGGGCCGGTCCGGCCGCGGCAAGAGACAGCAAAATGGTGACTAGCAGTCCGACAGGTTTGAACGCCATTGCTTCACGCCCCCAAACGATCCGGATGGATCCAGCGAAAACAGATTTTGTTTCAAGCGACTCAGGACTTCAGGGTCTCGACCCGTCGCACCGCATACGTGCAAGCACGGCAATCCCGGCAGCAACCCCCGAGAAAATGCTACATCCGCCCAAACCGTCGCGCCAGCGCGGATTGAACGGCTCGAAACTGCGGACAGGCCTGGCGCTTGCGCAAGGGCGCCGCGGCCTTGGGCGCCGGAAGGCCGGACGCTGGTCTGCCCTCACGACATTCGAATCGCTGGTTGGCCATTGGGGGTAACGAGACCCGGTCCATAACGATTGCTGCGATTGACCGGGTTGGGTCCAGAACGGACACCGGCCGAACAACGGGTTGCGATCCAGGCAACGACCCGCGTCTAGCCGAAAGCCGCCCGCGCAAACGCTTCCGGCGCCGCCTGCGCCGCCTTTGAGCCCAGCACCGACACCACGCATCGCCTGTCCGCCACCAGCCGCTCGCCCAGCCGCGCGAAATCGGCGGCGGTCACCTGGTCGATGGCCTCGGCGATGTCGGTCGGGGCGAACAGATGGCCGAACATCAGGGTCTGGCCGGCGGCCTGTTCGGCGCGGTTCAGCGGTTGCTCGCGGCCCATGAACAGGCTGCCCTTCAGCTGGGCCTTCGCGCGGGCCAGTTCGCCGTCGCCGACAGAGGCGGCGAGGGACTGGATCTCGGCGGCGGCGATCTTCGCCAGTTCGGCCGCGTCGCCCGCCGCGCAGCCCGCGTAGACGCCCAGCATACCGACATCGGCATAGGTGTCGGCGTAGGCGTCGATGGCGTAGGCGAGGCCGCGTTTCTCGCGGGCTTCCTGGAACAGCCGCGAGGACATGCCGCCGCCCAGCGCCTCGGCGAACACGCGCAGCACGAAATAGTCGTCATCCGTCGCGCCGACGGCGGGCAGCATCAGCACCAGATGGGCCTGTTCCAGCTTGCGCAGCTTTGCGGCCGTTCCGCCGGTGAAGGCGGGCGAGGCGGGCAGGGTCGCGCCTGGGACCGGCGGCAGGTGGCCGAACGACTCCTCGGCCAGTTTCAGCAGGTCATCCTCATCGACGGCGCCGGCCGCGCTGACCACCAGCCGGTCAGTGGCGTAGAGGGCGGCGCGCCAGTCGGACAGGGCCTCCGGCGTCGCGCTCTTCAGCGATTTGACGGTGCCCAGGATCGGCCGACCGAGCGGCTGTCCGGCAAAGGCCTGTTCCTGGGCCAACTCGAACACCAGGTCATCCGGCGTATCAGCGGCTTCTGCGATCTCCTGGCCAACCACCTGCTTCTCGCGAACCAGATCGCCGGCGTCCATGGTCGGGCGCAGGACCAGGTCGGCGGTGATGCGCATGGCCAGCGGCAGGCCGCCCGCCAGGCTGCGGGTCTGGAAACTTGTGCGTTCGTAGCCGGTCGCGGCGTTCAGATGCCCGCCAGCCGCCTCGATATCCTCGACAATGGCGCGGGCGGTCCGGTCACCGGCGCCCTTGAAAACCATGTGCTCGAGCAGATGCGACCAGCCGCTGCGCGAGACGTCCTC
>JBKJII010000311.1:0-5903 GCA_046598505.1 Caulobacter sp.
CCTGCTTGAGGCCCAGGATAACCCGTGGGATTCCTTCCTGTCGACGCACCCGATCGGCTCGACCGTCGAGGGCGAAGTCAAGAACGCCACCGAGTTCGGCCTGTTCGTCGGCCTGGACGGCGATATCGACGGCATGGTCCACCTGTCCGACCTCGACTGGAACGCGTCTGGCGAAGAAGCCATGGCGAAGTTCAAGAAGGGCGACATGATCAAGGCCAAGGTCCTCGACGTCGACGTCGAGAAGGAACGCATCAGCCTGGGCGTCAAGCAGCTGGGCGGCGATCCGATGACCGGCGACACCTTCCGCAAGGGTCAGACGGTGACCGTCACGGTGACCGAAATCACCACCGGCGGCATCGAGGTCAAGTTCGGCGAGGACGACGCGCCGATGACGGCCTTCATCCGCAAGTCGGACCTGTCGCGCGACCGTCAGGAGCAGCGCCCCGAGCGCTACGCCGTCGGCGATCGCATCGACGCCCAGGTGACCAACATCGACAAGGCCGCCCGTCGGGTGTCCGTCTCGATCAAGTCGCTGGAAATGGCCGAAGAGAAGGAAGCCATCGAGCAGTTCGGGTCGTCTGACTCGGGCGCCTCGCTGGGCGACATCCTCGGCGCGGCCCTGCGCGAGAAGGCCTCGAAGGACTAGCCTTCAGCCTTCACAAGCTACGAAGTCATTCGGCGGTCGGGGTTTTCCCGGCCGCCGTTTTCGTATGAGCCGCCAGCCGGACCGACTCCAGGGCGCCGGGCACGATATCGAGGCTCGCCCAGCTGGCCCCGGCTGACCGCACCGCCGACAGGCCGACCACCGAGCGGACCGCGTGGACCAGCACGCCCGGTCCGATTTTCTGCAACGCCAGAACCGTGCGCAGCATGGCCGCGGCGTCCTCGGTGTCACCGAGCTCCGCCGCCTCGACCGTCGCCCCGGTGAAGCCGCAGTCGGTCAGATCCCTGATCACCTTGCGACTGGCCGAAGCGCGGGCGAGCACCCCGCGGAAGATGGGCTGGACCTGTCCCGCCATTTCCCGCAGCGCCGCCTGGGGCGTGCCGGGCTCGATGCCGGTCACCTCGCAAAGGACCAGATTGCGCAGGCGGACCTGTCCGGCCGCCGCGACCCGCAGCAATTTTCGGCGGGTGCGCGGATCACGCAGCGAGGACCAGGACAGCGGCAGGATCAGCAAGGGCGGGCGTTCGCCCTCCGGTGTGGGTTCGATGGCGTCAAACGCCTTGTCCATCAGCGCCAGGTCGAGACGTTCCAGATCGACCGCGTTGAGCAGTCTGGCCTCGACGGACGTCCGGCCGCCGTCGCGTTGCTGCTCGCTGACCCCACAGCTGGCGGCTCTTCCTCGCATCGCGCCTTCGCCAAGCGCGATGACCGGCCTCAGAAAGCCGTCCAGATGCAGCCGTCTCCCGGACGATCCGGCCAGGCTGGCGCCGAGTTTCGGGCCGCGCAGGTGCTCCAGCGCCGCCGCCGCGCCTGCCGGGGCGCTGCCTATCGGGTGATCACGCACGCCAAAGCTCGCCTGTCAGGGACCAAAACCAGTTCAATATGAGCCGATCATGCGGGCGTTGCACGCCAGTTGAGCGGTCTTTGACCGACAACCCCTTGAAGACTCAAGAATGATTGGGCAAAGGTCGAGCCGCCGACGACGGGGCGGGGGAGCGTCATGATCAAATCCGAGCTGATCGCCAGCCTCGCTGCCGAAAACCCTCACCTGACCCAGCGCGACATCGAGCGCGTGGTCGGGGTGATCCTGGAAAAGATGACCGTCGCACTGGAAGGCGGCGGACGGGTCGAGCTGCGCGGCTTCGGCGCCTTCTCCGTTCGCTCACGCCCGGCGCGCGCGGGCCGCAACCCGCGCACCGGCGAACCGGTGTCGGTCAAGGGCAAGCATGTGCCGTTCTTCAAGAGCGGCAAGGAACTGCGTGAGCGGCTCAACGCCGACTGACGCGCGTGAACCGGATGGCCGGTCCTGAAGAGGTCGCCGCCTGACCTGGACGGAAAGCTGACATGAGCGTCTTCAAGGAATTTCGCGAGTTCATCGCTCGCGGCAATGTCGTCGATCTGGCCGTCGGCGTGATCATCGGTGGCTCGTTCGGGGCCATCGTCAAAAGCTTCGTCGACCAGATCATCATGCCGCCCATCGGCCTGCTGACCGGCGGCGTCGACTTCTCCAGGCTCGAATGGGTCCTGCGCCCCGAGAACCCGGCGACCGAGGCGATCGAGAAGGTCGCTGTCGGCTACGGGCTGTTCATCAACGCGATCATCCAGTTCCTGATCGTCGCGGTGGCGGTGTTCATGCTGGTCAAGGCGATCAACAGCGCCCGTCGGGAAGCGCCCGCCGAGCCCGAAGCCGCGCCCGCCCCGACCCCCAGCGAAGCGCTGCTGACCGAAATCCGCGACCTGCTGAAGTCCACTGCGCCCAAGTCTGCGCCGAAGCCGGCCACCGACAGGAAAGCCTGATGGCCGGCGCCAAGATCTGCGGCCTGTCGACACCGGAAACCGTCCAGGCCGCCATCGATGGCGGCGCGGCGTTCCTCGGTTTCAATTTCTTCGACAAGAGCCCGCGCTTTGTGACGCCCGAGACGGCGGCGCGCCTCGCCCGGCCGGCCGGCGGCAAGACGACGGTCGTGGCGGTCACCGTCGATCCCGACGATGACCTGCTTGACCGACTGTGCGCCATCCTCAAGCCCGACCTGATCCAGCTGCACGGCAAGGAGAGCCCGGCGCGCGCGGGCGAGATCGCCCGTCGAACAGGGGCGGGCCTGATCAAGGCGCTGCCGGTGTCGACCTCGGCGGACCTCGACGTGGCGCGCGCCTTCGACGGTCTGGTCGATCACCTGATGTTCGACGCCAAGCCGCCGGCGGACTCCGAACTGCCCGGCGGAACCGGCGCGACGTTCGACTGGACCCTTCTGACTGGACGACGGTTCGAGCGGCCCTACTTACTCGCGGGCGGACTTGATCCCTGGAACGTGTCCGGGGCTCTGCGCCAGTCGGGCGCACCGTTCGCGGACGTTTCCTCTGGCGTGGAGCGCGGCCCGGGGATAAAGGACCCCGGCCTGATTTCGGCCTTTCTGGAGGCGGTGCGCCGCGCCTGAGTAACTGACGCCGTGAACCCTCTTTCCAAGCCCAACGACTGGTCCGCCTTCCCGGACGCCCAGGGCCGCTTCGGCGACTATGGCGGCCGCTATGTCGCCGAGACCCTGATGCCGCTCGTGCTCGCTCTGAACGAGGCCTATGAGGCGGCCAAGGCCGACCCGACGTTTCAGGCCGAGCTGGACGGCTTCCTCAAGCACTACGTCGGCCGGCCCAATCCGCTGTATTTCGCCGAACGCCTGACCGCCCACATCGGCGGGGCGAAAATCTATTTCAAGCGCGAGGAGCTGAATCACACCGGCGCGCACAAGATCAACAACTGCATGGGCCAGATCCTGCTGGCGCAGCGGATGGGCAAGACCCGCATCATCGCCGAGACCGGCGCCGGCCAGCACGGGGTCGCTTCCGCCACCGTCTGCGCGCGGTTCGGCCTGCCCTGCATCGTCTACATGGGCGCGGTCGACGTCGAGCGGCAGAAGCCGAACGTGTTCCGCATGAACCTGCTGGGCGCGGAAGTCCGGCCGGTCACCTCGGGCGCGGGCACGCTCAAGGACGCGATGAACGAGGCGATGCGCGACTGGGTGACCAACGTCGAGGACACCTACTACATGATCGGCACCGCCGCCGGTCCGCACCCCTATCCGGCCATGGTCCGCGACTTCCAGTCGGTGATCGGCAACGAGATCAAAGCCCAGATCCTCGAAGCCGAAGGTCGCCTGCCCGACGCCGTTGTCGCCTGCGTCGGCGGCGGGTCGAACGCCATCGGCACCTTTTATCCGTTCCTCGCTGACGAGAGCGTGCGCATCTATGGCGTCGAGGCCTCGGGCCATGGCCTGCTGACGGACAAGCATGCGGCGTCCCTGACCGGCGGCAAGCCCGGCGTCCTGCACGGCAACAAGACCTATCTGCTGCAGGACGACGACGGCCAGATTCTCGACGCCCACTCGATCAGCGCCGGACTCGACTATCCGGGCATCGGACCAGAGCACAGCTGGCTGCACGACGTCGGCCGGGCGAAGTACCTGACCTGCACCGACGACGAAGCCCTGGCGGCGTTCCAGCTCTGTGCCGAACTGGAGGGCATCATCCCGGCCCTCGAGACGGCGCACGCCATCGCCAAGCTGGCCGAGGTCGCCCGCGACGTCGGCAAGGACGGGATCATCGTGATGACCATGTCCGGCCGGGGCGACAAGGATGTGAACACGGTGGCCGCCGCATTGGGAATGTCGATTTGACCGCCAATCGCCTGACGACCCGCTTCGCGGCCCTGGCCGCCGAAGATCGCGCCGCCTTTGTCGCCTACATCATGGCCGGCGACCCCGGTCTGGACGCATCGTTCGAGATCCTGTCGAAGCTGCCGGCCGCCGGGGCGGACATCATCGAGCTGGGAATGCCCTTCTCCGATCCGATGGCCGAGGGCCCGACGATCCAGCGCGCCTCGCAACGGTCACTGGCCGCCGGGACGAAGATCGCCGACGTGTTCGGGCTGGTCAGCCGCTTCCGCAAGCAGGACGACGCCACGCCGATCGTGCTGATGGGCTACCTCAATCCGGTGTTGTTCCGCGGCTTCGAGACCTTTGCCCGCGATGCGGCGGCGGCCGGTGTCGACGGCATCATCATCGTCGACTGCCCGCCGGAAGAAGCCGATCCGCTGACCGACGCGCTCGAAGCGGTCGGCATCTCCCTGATCCGGCTGGCCGCGCCGACAACGGACGCCGCGCGTCTGCCGGCCGTGGTCCGGCGCACCAGCGGGTTTGTCTATTACGTCTCCGTCGCCGGCGTGACCGGGGTCAAGGAAGCCGTCGCTTCGTCGGTGGCCCGGCCTGTGCAGAGACTGCGCGAAGCCTCCGGCCTGCCGGTCGCGGTGGGATTCGGCATCCGCACGCCCGAACGGGCGGCCGAGGTGGCCCGGCTCGCCGACGGCGTGGTGGTCGGATCGGCCCTGGTCGATGAAATCGAAGGCGCCCTGAACGGCGGAGCGAACGAAAACGTGACTGAAAGAGTTCTTTCCAAGGCGGCAGAGCTGGCTAAGGCTGTGCGCTTGGCGCGAGTCAGGGATGCTTGAAGCAATGGCGATGGCTGACCCAAAGAACGACAAACCGACCCGGGGCAACGCGCGCGAGCGCCAGGGCTGGCTTGCCCGCATCGCGCCGGGCGTCCGTGGCGCCTTCGTAAAGCGCGAGACGCCCGAGAACCTGTGGGTCAAATGCCCCGACACCGGGGAGATGATCTACCGTCCCGACCTCGAGGCCGCCTGGTGGGTGACCCCGGCCGGCCGCCATATGCGCATCGGGCCGGAGCTGCGCTTCAAATACACCTTCGATGACGGCGCCTATGAGAGCCTGCCCACGCCCAGGGTGGCCGAGGACCCGCTCAACTTCACGGACGGCAAACCCTACAAGGATCGCCTGATCGCCGCCCGCAAGGCGACCGGCGAGCCGGACGCCATGGCCATCGGCGTCGGCAGGATCGGTGGCGTGCCCGCCGTCACCCTGGTGCAGGACTTCGCCTTCATGGGCGGCTCGCTCGGTATGGCCGCCGGTGAGGCCTTCATCGCCGCAGCCCGCGCCGCCATCGAGCGTGAAACGCCGCTGGTCGTCTACACCGCCGCCGGCGGCGCGCGGATGCAGGAAGGGACCCTGTCCCTGATGCAGATGGCCCGCACGACCCTGGCGATCCAGGAACTGAAGCGCGCCCGCCTGCCCTACATCGTCGTGCTGACCGACCCGACCACGGGCGGCGTCACCGCCTCCTACGCCATGCTGGGCGACATCCACCTGGCCGAGCCCGGCGCGCTCATCGGCTT
>JBKJII010000383.1:0-2447 GCA_046598505.1 Caulobacter sp.
TGAGATCATCGAGGACGGCGGCAAGATCGATCAGGAAACCCGCCTGTACGATCCGACGAAGAACGAGACCCGCTCCATGCGGTCCAAGGAAGAGGCGCACGACTACCGCTACTTCCCCGATCCCGACCTGCTGCCGCTCGAGCTGGACCCGGCCTGGGTCAAGGCCATCGAGGCGTCGCTGCCCGAACTGCCGGACGCCCGTAAGGCCCGGCTGATGAGCGCCTATGGCCTGTCGGCCTATGACGCCACGGTGCTGACCTCGGACGGCGACGTGGCGGCCTTCTTCGAGGAAGCCGCGAAGGGCCGCGACGCCAAGCTGACCGCCAACTGGGTGCTCAACGACCTGCTCGGGCGCCTCGGCAAGGACGGGCTCGAGATCACGGCGTCACCGATCCCGGCGGCCGACATCGCCGCCCTGGTGGCGCTGATCGAGGACGGGACCATCTCGGGCAAGATCGCCCGCACGGTGTTCGAACACATGTGGGCGGGCGAGGGCGCGCCCTCGGCCATCGTCGCGAAACACGGCCTGGTCCAGATCACCGACACCGGCGCCATCGAGGCGGCGGTCGACGCCCTGATCGCGGCCAACCCTGACAAGGCCGAGGCGGTGAAGGAAAAGCCCCAGGCCATCGGCTGGTTCGTCGGCCAGGTGATGAAGGAGACCGGCGGCAAGGCCAACCCGGCCGCCGTCAACGAGATCCTGAAGGCGAAGCTGGGGCTTTAGGCGGGGGGACATGCACTTCAGTGCGTGTGCCCATTGGCTTGAAGGCGGCGGGGGACACGCACTGAAGTGCATGTCCCCTTTGGTCGCTAGTGGTTGATGATCACGTCCAGGATCAGGCCGGTCGCGACGGCGGCCAGCAGATAGTCATTGCCCGAACGGTACCAGTAGTAGCCGCGGGGCGGCGCGCGCAGGCGGTAGCGGCCGTAGTCGTAGACCACATAGCCGCGATCCCGGTAGTACGGCGGCAGGTAGGCGCCGCGGCGCCAGGCGGTATAGCCCGGACGATAGTAGGGGTTGCCGTAGTAGGCGGCCGGCGGCGGGCCGTAGGACCAACGGTTGTTGTAGTAGTAGCCGTTATGCTGGCCGCGATCCCAGCGGGTGCGGCTGTCCCAGCGGCGATCACGACGATCATCACGGCGGTCGTCACGGCGATCCCAGCGGTCATCGCGACGCTCGTCGCGGCGATCCCAGCGGTCGTCCCGGCGATCATCCCTGCGTTCATAACGGGGATACTCATGGGCCATGGCGTCGGTCGCCACGGCGGCGATTGGGCCGGCCACGGCGGCCGCGGCGGCCAGGGTCAAAATCAGACGCTTCATGGGAAGGTCTCCTTCGCGTTCGGTGCGGCAGGGGATGCCGCGTGGGTTCCCTCGACAGGCACACAGGGTGAATCGTTTTGCCTGAACCCGACCTGAACGGCTCGGTCAGGAATGTCGCTTCGGCGGTCTTGCGCGAGGCCCCCCGCAACGCCCATCTTGCGTCCACAATCAAAACGCGGGCGGGAGACGACCCCATGACTGACGACGCCGGATACACGCCGCCCAGGGTCTGGACCTGGAACAAGGAAAGCGGTGGACGGTTCGCCGCCATCAACCGGCCGATCGCCGGGCCGACCCAGGACAAGGATCTGCCCGTCGGCAAGCACCCGCTGCAGCTCTATTCGCTGGCCACGCCGAACGGAGTGAAGGTCACCGTCATGCTCGAAGAGCTGCTGGCCCTGGGCCATACAGGCGCCGAGTACGACGCCTGGCTGACCAACATCAGCAAGGGCGACCAGTTCACCAGCGGATTCGTCGACGCCAACCCCAACTCCAAGATCCCGGCGCTGGTCGACCACAGCGGCGCCAGGCCGATCCGGGTGTTCGAGTCCGGCGCCATCCTGATCCATCTGGCCGAAAAGTTCGGGGAATTTCTGCCAACCGAACCGGCGGCGCGGGCTGAATGCCTGTCCTGGCTGATGTGGCAGATGGGCAGCGCGCCCTATCTGGGCGGCGGCTTTGGTCACTTCTACGCCTATGCTCCGTTCAAGATCGAATACGCCATCGACCGGTTCGCCATGGAGGTGAAGCGCCAGATGGATGTGCTGGATCGCCGGCTGGGCGAGAGCGCCTACCTGGGCGGCGACACCTATACCATCGCCGACATGGCCGTCTGGCCCTGGTACGGCGCCCTGGCCAAGGGTCTGGTCTACGAAGCCGGCGAGTTTCTCTCGGTGCAGGACTACAAGAATGTCCAGCGCTGGACCGACCAGATCGCCGCGCGGCCGGCCGTGAAGCGCGGCCGGATGGTCAACCGTGTCATGGGCGACCCGGCCAGTTGCCTGCCCGAACGCCATGACGCCGGCGACTTCGACACGAAGACGATGGACAGGCTGCAGGCCGCCGCGGGCTGACCGCCGTTCAGGAGTCACGACCCATGACACGCTTGCTGGAGCCGGCCAGAC
>JBKJII010000159.1:0-2275 GCA_046598505.1 Caulobacter sp.
TCCGGACAGAATCTGAACGAAGGGCGCTTGTGTTGCGGCCAGTTTGCGCCTGAGTCCCGGCCTTCGCCGAGGCAGTCGGAAAAGCCCCTAAACCGCGCCGAGACCGCTGACGGTCACCGAGCCGACTTCGACCCGCACGCCCAGAAAGCGCATCTCGCCGCCGAGGAAGCTGATTTCTTCCATGGCGACGGCCGGACTGCGCTTGAGCAGGGCGGCGTCGCGATGGGTCAGGTGAAGGGTCAGGGCAGACAGGTCCGCACCGGTGTCACCGGCTTCGGCGATGGCCGCGCGCAGGGCCAGTATCGTATCCGACTTGGGGATCGGTCGCGGGGCGGAGCTCATGGTGGTCGCCTTTCTCCCCCGCAGCCCCGCGAATGACGAGGCACTGGTCGGGCAGGACGGCGGATGGGCGAGTCGCCGGCAGGGCTCCGTCGCGGAGCGTCTCTCTTCCTAGCACGGACGATCGCCAGGCGAGCGGACAAAAGAAAACGGGCCGGCTTTCGCCGACCCGTCATCAGTAACTGAATGAAGCTGAAAGCCTCAGTCGGCCGACGTCAGCTGGCCAGCGGACGTCTTGCCGCTGCGCTGGTCGCGCTCGAGCTCATAGTTGAGCTTTTGACCTTCGTGAATGGAGCCGAGCGAAGAGCGCTCGACCGCCGAGATGTGGACGAACACGTCGCCGCCGCCCGCGTCAGGCGCGATGAAGCCGAAGCCCTTGGTCGCGTTGAACCACTTAACCGTTCCGGTAGCCATTAGATTGTAGCCTTGTAGACATAAATTTCAGCCCGCGAGATGCGGCTGCGTGATCAAATTCTCAGAGGTTTTGGAGGGCTACTTCGGCGGTCCTGTGAGGGACCCCGAAACGGCTGGCCGCGCCAGATCGAAGTTCGATGGCGGGGACGTCTCATGAAAATGGCCGAGCGGCAAGGAAATATTCCCAAACAACTGAAACGCCCGTTCGAAAATCTTGCCGAAACCGTCAGCCCCCGCCGATGAACGTGACGATCTCGAAGCGGTCTCCGTCTTGCACCGGCGTGGCCGCATGCAGACTCCGCGGGACGATTTCGAGATTGCGCTCAACGGCGACCTTGCGGGTTTCGAGGCCCAGCAGGGCGACCAGCGCCGCCACGTCCGTCACGGGTTCGATGACCCGATCCTCGCCATTGATGATCACCAGCATGATGCTGCGCTTGTGACCCCGGCCCGGCGACGATACAAGGGCCGCCGAAACGACGGCGGGGCCTGATGGCGAAACCGATCCATGTGCTGAGCGGACCCAACCTCAATCTTCTGGGGGTCCGTGAGCCCGAGATCTACGGACGAGAGACGCTGGCCGATATCCAGGCCCGCTGCGAAGCCCGGGCGAAAGGCCTCGGCTACTCGGTCGTGTTCCGGCAATCCAACCACGAGGGCGAACTGATCGACTGGGTCCAGCAGGCCCGGACCGATGCCTCTGCGCTCGTCATCAACCCGGCGGGCTATGGTCACACTTCCGTGGCCCTGCTCGACGCGCTGAAGACTCTCGATATACCGATCATCGAATGTCATCTGTCGAACCCGGCAGCCCGGGAGACGTTTCGCAGGAAGACCTACGTTTCGCTCGCCGCCACCGGAGTCGTTTCCGGCTTCGGGGCCAATAGCTACGAACTGGCGGTCGAGGCCGCCGCCGGCCTGATCGGCGCCCCCGGCGCCTCGGCCTGATCCGCAGACAAGGTAAAGCTTCATGTCCACACCCAAGGCCGCTCCCGAGTCCGGCGATTCCCAGTCCATCGACACCCGCGTCGTTCGCAAGCTGGCCGATATCCTGCGGGATACCGGCCTGACCGAGATCGAGGTCGAGCGCGGCGGGCTGAAAATCCGCGTCGCGCGCGAGGTCACCGTCGCGGCCCCGATGAGCGCCATGGTCCAGGCCGCCGCGCCGGTCGCCATGGCCGCCGCACCCGCCCTGGCCCCTGTGGCCGCCGCCCCTGCTGCGGACACCGCGCCGGCCCACAACGGCGAGACGATCAAGTCACCGATGGTCGGCACCATCTATCTGCAGGCGACGCCCGGCTCCGACCCGTTCATCAAGGTCGGCCAGACCGTGACCCAGGGCCAGACCCTGCTGATCGTCGAAGCCATGAAGACCATGAACCCGATCCCGGCTCCGAAGGCCGGCAAGATCGTCGAGATCCTGGTGGCAGATGCGCAGCCCGTCGAGTTCGGCGAGCCGCTTGTCATCATCGAGTAGGCCTGAGCCGTGTTCGACAAGATCCTGATCGCCAACCGCGGCGAA
>JBKJII010000255.1:0-2526 GCA_046598505.1 Caulobacter sp.
GAGTGGCGCGAGCCTTCGGTCGAGGTCTTGCCCATCACGATCGCAACCGCGCAGCGTGGGTCGCCGACGCCCGACGACCACCATTTGGTGCCGTTGATGCCGTAGTCGTCGCCGTCGCGCTCGATGCGGGTCTCGATGTTGGTGGCGTCCGAGGAGGCGACGTCCGGCTCGGTCATCAGGAAGGCCGACCGGATCTGGCCGTTCATCAGCGGCCGCAGCCAGCGTTCCTTCTGCTCCAGCGTGCCGTAGCGCATCAGCACTTCCATGTTGCCGGTGTCCGGCGCGGAGCAGTTGAACACCTCGGACGCGAAGCCGATCTTGCCCATCTGCTCGGCGATCATGCTGTATTCGAGGTTGGTCAGCTGGACGCCTTCGAACTGGAAGGTGTCGTCCACATGGGTCTGGCCGCTGTGCGGCGGCATGAAGAAGTTCCACAGGCCGGCGGCCTTGGCCTTGACCTTCAGCTCCTCAACGACCTGCACGACCTTCCAGCGCTCATCGCCGAGGACATTCATTTCCTCATTGTAGACAGGGATCGCCGGGGCGATGTGCTCGTCCATGAACGCGACGACGCGGTCGAGGAACTGGCGCTGCTTGGGGGAGATATCGAAGTCCATGGGTCGGTCCTGCCCTTTTTCAAACGATTGTTTGAAGGCAAGGTAGCGAGGGTTGACGTTAGGGGCAAGCCGCAAACCGGTCCTCTCCACGTAGTGGGGAGGGGGACCGCCCGAAGGGTGGTGGAGGGGCGGCGCGAACGCGAGCGGCCAAGTCCTGAATTCCGGCCGTTCCGGCTTGGCCGGCGCTGCCCCTCCACCATGCTCCGCATGGCACCCCTCCCCGGCTTCGCGGGGAGGATCACATATCTTCACTCGCCGCTGCCAGATCCCCAACGTCATACCGGTAGTCCAGCAGCTCGCCCGGCGTGCATTCCAGCACCGCGCAGAGCTTGGACAGGGTGTCGAACCGCATCCCCCGCACCTTGCCGGTCCGCAGCAGGCTGAGCTGGGTCTCCGACAGCCCGATGCGTTGCGCCAGATCCCTCGCGCGCATCTTGCGGCGGGCCAGCATGATGTCGAGGGTGACGATAACCGGCACGGTTCAGATGATCTCGTCGAGCTGTGACTGCATCCGTCCGGCCTGGGCCATCATCTTGCCGAGGATCAGAATGGCGCCGCCAATGACGGCGATGACCCAGGTTTCGGTCTCAAGATGGATGCCGCCGAAGCCATACTCGCTGGCCGCCCAGCTCTTGATCCAGGGCACGATCACGGCGCTGGCGCCGGCGCCCCAGAGCAGGGACGAGCCCACCTCTGCCAGGCCTTCGGAGTTGGCGCGGGAAAACAGCTCGCCCTTGGACACCCGCCCGAAGATATGGGCCGCGGCCAGCACGCCGCCGAGATAGATCAGCGCCGGCAGGACGTCGACGAGGCGCAACAGCACCGGCTGGGCCGCTTCGTAAATGCCGGTCCCGTCGCGCAGCCTGAAGGCCTCGGCCAACGGCCTGATCAGCGTCAGCAGCTTTAGAAACACGAGATACTGCAGCGACAGCGTCACCACCGCGATCCAGGCGATGACTTCAAAAGTTTTCGCCTGGTCGGCCAATTTGGCGTTGGACGCGAACGACATGATGATTCCCCCTCAGGTGACCGGATCGACAACATCGTCGGGATATCCAGATCCCAGCTTGATAAATTTATATAAGACATAAATTTTCTGCCGCGCCACAATAAAATTGTGTTGGCGGTTTTCAACCTCTCCAGGCTTGGGCAATGTGCTGTTCATGAACCTCAAAGCCAAAATCCTCAAAGGCCGCTACGTGCGGCTCGAACCGATCACTGCCGAGCTCAAGGAAGAGTTGCGGGGCGCCATCGACTGTGACCCCGAGGCCTGGGAGATCATGTCGGTCAACGGCTGCGGCGAGGGCTTCACGGACTGGTGGGGCGCGCTGCAGGGCGAGACCGGGCGCGGCGAGCGGATCGGTTATGCAATCCGCCGGCTGTCGGACAAACGGGTCGTGGGCACCTCCAGCTTCCTCAACATCCGCAAGATCCACAAGGGCGTGGAGATCGGCGCGACATTCCTGCACCCGGACGTGCGGTCCGGGCCGGTGAACCCCGAGTCCAAGCGCCTGATGCTGGCCCAGGCCTTCGACGCCGGGGCCATCCGGGTGGAGTTCATGATCGACGAGCGCAACGCCCGCAGCGAGGCCGCCGTGCTCAAGCTGGGCGCGACCAAGGAAGGCACGCTGCGTAACCACAAGATCACCTGGACCGGCCATGTTCGCGACACTGCTGTCCTGTCGATCTGCGACTTCGACTGGCAGGGCGTGAAGGAGCGGCTGGACTTTCGTCTGCAGGAAACCTTCGCCTGACCGGCGGCGATATGTGTGCGACGTCGCGCCGCAATCCCACAGTGTGCGGCATCATGACACGCGCTCCGGCATCACATTGGTAACAACCTGCGCGCTAGAGTGTGGCCATGACCGCACTCGCCTGTTTTCGCATCCTTATCGACGCCAATCGGGAG
>JBKJII010000445.1:0-4863 GCA_046598505.1 Caulobacter sp.
GGACAAGCACCGCCGCTTCCTCACCCCGCAGAGTAACCATCTGCGGACCATCGCTCATGCTGGCGCGCAGCAGTTCACTGAATCGGGCTTTGGCGTCCTGAACGGGCCAGTGTTTCAAGGTGGACCTCCTGACTAGTCTTCTGACTAGTTATCATAGTTCTGATCACGGGTAAACAGCGACAAGCCACGCACTTCCCCGCAAGACCCGCTTCCCTTAGGCTCCGCTCCGCAGCCGCCACGGCGGCCCGTCCGGGGGAGAAATGCATCATGCTCAGCCGTGCGCCCGTCACGCCCGTCAGGGACTGGTATTGCGACTCCGCCCACTGGGATCAGTTCACGCCCCGCGACGGTGACGTGATCATCGCCACCGCGCCCAAAGTCGGCACCACCTGGACGCAGCAAATCGTCAACCTGCTGGTCTTCCAGGACCCCGAGCCGCGCCACCTGGGCATGCTGTCGCCGTGGCTGGACTGCCGCTTCCAGATGCCGCTGGAGGTGGCGCTGCAGGTGCTGGAGGCGCAGCCACACCGGCGGTTCATCAAGTCCCACCTGCCCATGAGCGCCCTGCCGCTGTGGGACGAGGTGAAGTACATCCATGTGGCGCGGGACGGCCGCGACGCCTGCATGTCCTACCTCAACCACGTCAACGGCTACACGCCTTACGTCTGGGGCATACTGGACGAGATCGGCGAGAGCGACCCGCTGCTGCCCGGGGCCAAGCCACGCCCGCCGCGCACCACCCGCGAATTCTTCCACCACTGGCTTGAGGAAGGTGGCACCCGCAGGGCCGAGTTGATGGGCGACGCCTTCTTCGAGATCGAGCGGTCCTTCTGGGCCGAACGGGCGCAGCCCAACGTACTGCTGCTTCACTACAACGACATGAAGGCCGACCTGGACGGGGAGATGCGCCGCATCGCCGGCTTCCTCGGTATTCCGGTCGACGAGGCGGTCTGGCCGTCGCTGGTCGCCGCCGCCGATTTCAGCGCCATGCAGCGCGACGGCGGCACCCTGATGGCCGGCGTCGATATCGCCTTCGAAGGCGGCCACAAGACCTTCCTCAACAAGGGGACCAACGGCCGCTGGCAGGGCGAGCTGACGGATGAGGATCTCGCCCTCTACCAGCGGCGTGTGGAGGCCGAGCTGTCGCCGGCCCTGGCGCATTGGCTGGCCAACGGACGCCATGTCGCCGGAGACCCGCGCCACGCGGCCGACTGAAGCGCGGGCGCTGCCCGTCCGCCCTGCTCTCGACCACCGGCCGGCTTCCCTTTTTCAGTTTGCGAAGCCACGTCCTTCCACTATCGCAACGGTCGAAGGCCTCGCCCTGGCGCTGGCGTGAACAGAAGGTCGGGGGCGGCGGTTGCTTTTCAATTCCTACGCCTTCGTGTTCGCCTTCCTGCCTGCGACGCTGATCGCCTTCCATGTCGCCCGAACCTGGCTCGGGCAGCGGGCGGCAATGGTCACGTTGCTGCTGGCGTCGCTGACCTTCTATGGCCTGTGGAACCTCGGCGCCCTGGCGCTGCTGCTGGCGTCGATCGGCGGCAACTACCTGGCTGGACGGCTGCTCGAACGGCGGCGGTCGAAGGCGCTGCTGACGCTGTTCGTCGTACTGAACCTGTGCGTGCTGGGCTACTACAAGTACGCCAACTTCTTCCTCGAGACAGCTGACGGGCTGGGCGCGAATTTCACCTTCGTGCGGGTCATCCTGCCACTCGGGATTTCCTTTTTCACCTTCGAGCAGATCACCTTCCTGGTGGACGTCTACCGGGGCCGCACGGCGCCCGGAAAGCTGCCGGCCTATGGCCTGTTCGTCGCCTTCTTCCCACATCTGATAGCGGGTCCGATCGTGCAGCACCGCAAGCTGGCGGCGCAGTTCGACCGACCGCCGACGCCGGGCGACGCCTGGAACAATCTCGGCCTCGGCCTGTCGATCTTCGCAGTTGGCCTGGCCAAGAAGGTGCTGATCGCCGACAGCTTCGAGCCGACGGCGTCGGGCCTGTTCAACGCTGCAGCCCATGGCGTGCACCCGGCCGCCGACGCCAGCTGGCTGGGCGCTTTCGCCTACGCCTTCCAGATCTATTTCGACTTTTCGGGCTATTCGGACATGGCTATCGGCCTGGCGCGGATGTTCGGCCTGGCCCTGCCGGTCAACTTCCGCTCGCCCTATCGCGCGGGTTCGATCATCGACTTCTGGCGGCGCTGGCACATCAGCCTGTCCACCTTCCTGCGCGACTACGTCTACATTCCGCTGGGCGGCAACCGGCATGGCGAGGGGCGGCGCTACGCCAACCTGATGGCGACCATGCTGCTGGGCGGGCTGTGGCACGGCGCGGCCTGGACCTTTGTGGTCTGGGGCGGGCTGCACGGGCTGTATCTGGTGATCGCCCAGCTGGTCCGCCAGCGGCTGCCCGGGCCGCACGGCAAGGCCTACCGGGCGCTCGCCTGGATCGCGACCTTCTTCGCGGTAACCCTGGCCTGGGTGTTCTTCCGCGCCGACAGTTTCACCACGGCCTGGACGATCCTGACCGGGATGGCCGGCGGTTACGGCCTGACTTCAGGGACGGGCGCCGCAACCGTGGCGTTGGCGGCCGCAGGCTTTCTGCTGGTCTGGCTGGCGCCGGAGACGGCCGACCTGTTCCGGCTGAATGATGACGGAGAGCCTTCGCCCGCCGACCCGGACCGCCCGGAACGGGCCTGGCGGCGCTGGGCGCCGAGCGTTCCCTGGGCGGTGGCCACGGGGCTGTTGTTGCTGGTCGCGATCCTGAACATGACCAGGATCACCGAATTCATCTACTACCAGTTCTGAGCCATGAAGCGTTACGTCCTCATCGTCCTGCTGGTGCTGGCCTCGACCTACGGGGCGCTGTTCGCGTTCAACGCGGCGGTCGACCCGTGGGACATTTCCCACCGCGAGGGCCTGCGCAAGACGCGCAAGGACGAGGACGGACGGCGGGTCAACATCGGCTTCGCCCTGGCCGGCGCGCCCCGCACCCTGCTGCTGGGCAACTCGCGCACCCAGGAAGGGTTCGAAGGCCTGTCGGCGCCCTGGGGCGGGGACATGCTCAATGGCGGGCTACCCGGCGCCAATGCCTTCGAGCTGGCCCGCGCCCTGGCCCTGGCCGCCCGTGCGCCGGAGCTGAAGTGCGTCGTCCTGGCCCTGGATTTCCAGGACTACGACGCGGTCAACAAGATCAAGGGCGGCTTCTGGCTGTCACCGATGTCGGATGGCTCGACGAGCCTTGCCTATATCCGCACCGCCGGATCCCGTCTGACCCTGCAGCGGTCGCTGGAGACCCTCTACGACAACGCCACCCACGGCATCGGCCCGATCCTCAAGCCCAATATCCCCAGGCGCCCGGGCGAACAGCGGGACTGGTTCCACGACACCGGCCGGGTCGCGTTCGAAAACTACCGAGCGTCGGAGTATGATCCCGAACGGGTCGCCTTTGTCGCGGCCGCGGTCGACCGGCTGACCGCCAACGGCGTGCAGGTGATCGGCGTGTTCACGCCGCTGCACGCCTGGCAGAGCGAGGCCCTGAACCGGGCCGGCGCCGGCCCCCGCTATCTGGCCTGGCGGCGCGACGTGACGACGGCCCTGTCGGCCTTCGCAGGCCGCAAGGCGTCAGCCCCCTGTGTCAGCGGCGACGCCCTGACCCTGCACGACTTCGCGGGCTACCAGGCGCCGAGCGTACGGCCTCTTCCCGCCCTGACCGAGATGCAGCCGGATCCGAACTATCACGAGGCCTCGCACTTCACGCCGGCCGTCGGGTCGACCCTGCTCGCCGCCCTGCAGAAGCCGGACGGCGACTGGGGCGCGGTGGTGACGCCGGCGACCCTGGCGCAGCTGGACCGCGACACCGCCGCGCGCCGGCAAGCCTGGCTGGCGGCCCCGGCCGGGCAGGAGGCGACGGCCTTGTTCGGGCTCGCATCGGCCAGCGAGCAGTCCGTGCTTCCGTACGGGCACGAGAGGCTCACGGGCCAGCAAGCCGGGCATTTCACGCCTTCCGTAGGCGACTTGTCCGGGCACTTCGGCCCCGTGGTGGGGTTGCCCGCTCTCATCCAGACGCCTTGGGAGCACCGCGCCAGGCGGGGCGCGCACTGGCCGAAATCGCACGTGGTGCCTTCCGGAAGGAGGCAAAGCGAGCCATTCGCGGGCTCCGCGGCGGGGCAATCCGCCCGCTGGAGCGAGCCGCTCTCCTCGCCGCCGTCCTCCGTCGGGGTGACGGTCATAGCGCCGTCGCCGCACGCTCCCGCCAGCGCGGCCGCCGCGGACCCGAGGACGAGCATCACCGCGAGCTGTGCGATCGGACGAGAGGGTCGGAGCCAACGAGGCGTCACACGGCCAGAATAGAGCGGTTGGCGCAAGCGTGCTAAGTCCGCCTCTCAAAGGAGTCCGACCATGTCTGTTGGCGCGCTACCCCCCGTTTTCATCGTCTCTGCCACGCGTACCCCCATCGGGGCTTACCTCGGCTCGCTGTCTGCGCTCACTGCGCCCCAGCTCGGAACGACTGCCATCAAGGCGGCGCTCGAGCGGGCCAAGCTCGCGCCGGAGCTCGTGGGTGAGGTCTTCATGGGCAACGTGCTCACCGCCGGCATCGGCCAGGCGCCCGCGCGCCAGGCGCTGCGTGGCGCGGGCATCCCCGACAGCGTGCAGGCGACCACCGTGAGCAAGGTCTGCGGCTCCGGCATGCAGGCGCTGATCTTCGGCACCCAGGCGATCGCGCTCGGCGACCGCGACGTCGTCGTCGCGGGCGGCATGGAGTCGATGTCGAACGTCCCCTACTACATGGACAAGGCGCGCCAGGGTTACCGCATGGGCAACGCGACGCTCATCGACGGCATGATCCACGACGGCCTCTGGGATCC
>JBKJII010000493.1:0-9489 GCA_046598505.1 Caulobacter sp.
GGGACAGCATGGTATTCGGGTTGGGTGGCAAGACCGGCCAGGGCGTGCTGCTGGCGTCAGCCGCCTTCGCCGACGGCGCCTCGCCCTATGCGGTCCGGCTGGTCATGCGGGACGTGACACGGACATCCGGCCCCTATCTCGATCGGCGCCTGGCGGGCTCGGACGGCCGCATCCCGCTGGCCGGCCGCATGCCGACATCGGCCACCCGCGCCTTCTCGGCGGAAGCCCGCAGCCCCGCCTCCGCTCGCCTGGCCCCGACCGGCGCGAAGTCCGCCCTGCTGGTCAGGTTTCCGGACCAGGCCGTCGAGGCGTTGGCGGCGCTCGATACCCGTGAGGCCGTGATGGTCGAATTCGTGTTCGCCGGTCGGGAGCGCGACATCGTGCGCCGGGCCTACATCGAGGTCGGCGACTTTGCCGCCGGACGGGCCTTCCTGAAGGTCGACGCCCGCTAACGCTGGGGGTTGAAGGCGATCACATTGTCGCCGACCGGCGGCGGTGCGCCGAGCTCGGGCTTTTCCAGCACCGGCAGGCGCACGGTGACGCTGGTGCCCTCCCCGACCGTGCTCTCGATAACCATGTCTCCGCCGTGCAGTTCCGCGAACGAGCGCACCAGCGAGAGGCCGAGGCCGGTGCCCATCTGGCGGTGAATGGAATCGCCCGCCTGCTCGTAGGGGCGGCCCAGACGTTCCAGATCTTCGCGGGAGATGCCCACCCCGGAGTCGGCGACGACCAGTTCAAAGTCGCCATCGTAGCCCTGTGCCGTGACCGTCACCGAACCGCCCTTGGGCGTGAACTTGAGCGCATTGGACACCAGGTTCAGCACGATCTGCTTGATCGCCCGGCGGTCGGCCACGACCTCCAGCGCCGTCTGGGACAGGACGCCACGCAGGCCGACCCCTGCGCCGTCCGCCTGAACCCGCAGCAACCGCAGGGCCGCCGACACCGGCTCGCGGGCGTCGAACGCCTCGCGGGACAGCTGGTACCGCTCGGCCTCGATCTTGGACATGTCGAGCACATCATTGATCAGGTCCAGAAGATGACCGCCGGACTCGTGGATCAGCTCGCCGTACTCGCTGTACTTGTCCGGCAACGGCCCGAACATCTTGGCCCGCATGATGTCCGAGAAGCCCATGATGGCGTTCAGCGGCGTGCGCAGTTCGTGGGACATGTTGGCCAGAAAGCGGGTCTTGCCGGCGGCGAGGCTCTCGGCATCCTGCCGCGCCTGCTCAAGTGAGGCCTGGCGGTCCCGCTCGGCCGTGGCGTCGCGCATGACGCCCAGGATGAGGTTTTCCTCGACACGCCGGAGCGTGACGGCGGTCCAGCGGTCGATGGCGCTCGCGGGCGTGAAGCCAACCTCGGCCCATCCATCGGCGGAAGCCTTGCGCAAGCCCTCAACGATCGCCGCGCGATCCTGACCGCTTGAGCCGACGGCGCCCAGGCCAAGTGTCTGGAGGGCCTCGCGGGCGACGCCGGGCGGCGTGTGACCAAACATCACCCGCACTCTGCCGTGCGGGAACAGGGACATAACCAGGTGAGGCTGTTCCTCGAGCACGGCCCGCAGGCGCTCGACCTCGTCATCGAGCCGGATTTCACGGCGAGTAACCTGGCGTTCGATCATGATCAGTCCGGCGCCGAGGCCCAGACCCGTGGTTGAGAGGGCCAGCAGGCCCATCCAGAAGGCCACCATGCCGGTCGGCGGCGGCGGCGCCAGGCCGGCCAGCACCGCCACGGCCGAGACCGCGCCGGCGACGAGGGCCAGAGCAGCACTTTCCGCGAGCCGACGGCCACCGCCCTGCGCCGCTGCTGCGGCGACCGGCGCCAGGCACCAGGCGCCGAGCGGTCCGGCCACGCCGCCGGCAAGTATGCAGGCCATTGCGCCGCCCGCGGCCCACAGGGCCAGCATCAGGCCCTGCGCGCGCCGCGACTGGCTATGACGGGTGGCAAGCGCGACGCCCGCCGGCAGCCCCCCCATGAACAGGGCGGGCATGACGGGCCAGATCGTGTGCGGATAGACTATCGTGAGCGCGAGCAGTGTGACGCCGACCGCCGACAGCCAAGCGACGAACCAGACGCGGCTGCCCCGCGCCAGATCCGTGTGCGTCGCCGGAGCGACGTCACCCGTGCGGGCTTCGTCGGACTCGCTTTCGCCCACTGGTTCGTCCCCTCGCCCCATTCTGGAGCCTTGGAGGAACACTAACCGGGTCCGGAGCCGCGCTCCAGACCGCTCACCCTGTGGGCGACGCGTTTTGGGGAATGCACGCCCTTTGACCTGTGGACAGAAACGGAATGGTAAGTGTGTTCCCCCATTTTGGGTGTTTGTTCGTTGTTGAGGCCAGCCGGCCATGTCCAGGCCTTCAAGGCCGCCCGTCGCGTTTCCGGCCGTCGATCCTGCAGATCGGCACGCGGAAGACCTGATCGCCCGCGCAGCCGCCCTGGACAGGGCCAAACGAACCTTTCTGCGCACTGTCAGCCATGAATTGCGCACGCCGCTGAACGCCATCATCGGCTTTTCCGAGATCATTGCGGCCGAACTCTACGGCCCCCTGGGCGCGCCGCAGTACCGTGAGTACGCCGAGCATGTCCGGCGGAGCGGCCATCGGCTGCTCAAGCTGGTCAACCAGGTGCTGGAGATCGCGCGTTTGCAGGGGACGGCGATCGACCTGAACCTTGAGGTCCAGGCGCTGGATCATGTGCTGGACGATGTCCGCGACCAGCTGCGTGAAGACCTGCGGACATCCGCCGTGACGCTGAAGGTTCCGGGGGAAGGGCGCCTTCCCTCGGTTCTGGCCGACGCCAAGGGGGTCCGGACGCTGCTGTTCAACCTCATCCAGAACGCCCTGCTGCACGGTGGCGCCGGCGGTCATGTCGAGGTCCTCGTCGGCCAACGGCCCGGTGAGGTCGACATCGTGGTCCGCGACCATGGCCAGGGTGTCGATCCGGCTGACCTTCCAAGGATGCTGGCTCCGTTCGCTCAAGGCGACGACGCCCTGTCGCGGGCCGGTCGGGGCGCGGGCCTGGGACTGCCGATCGCGCGTCTGTTCTGCGAGGCCATGGGCGGGCGCCTGACCCTGCGCTCGGCTCCCGGCAAAGGGCTGTCCGCCACGGCGACCTTGCCCGCAGCCTGACGCGGCCTTAAGTGCGCGGCCAATGACCGCTCCCATCGACACCGCTCTGAACGATCTGGCCGCCGAGTTCGACCTGCTGGGCGACTGGGAGGGGCAACTTCAGTACGTCATCGATCTGGGGCGGGAGATGCCGCCGCTGGCCGACGCCGACAGGACGGAGGCCAACAAGGTCCGGGGTTGCGCCAGTCAGGTCTGGCTGGTGACCGAACCGCGGCCTGACGGCTCGATCCGTTTCCGGGGCGAGTCCGACGCCATTATCGTACGCGGCCTGATCGCCATTGTGCTTCGGTTGTTCGACGGTCGTACGCCGGCGGAGATCCTGGCCTTTGATACACCGGCCGCTTTCGCCCGCCTGGGTTTGAGCCGCATGCTGTCGATGCAGCGGTCCAACGGCCTGGCCTCGATGGTTGCGCGCATCCGTCGGGACGCCGAAGCGCTTGCTCAGCCCAGGCCGTAGTGCTGCGCCAGCCTTCCCAGCGCCAGCTTGAGCACCGCCTTGCCGGCCCGACGCGGCAGGCCCAGCGACCGCTCCGCCGCTTCCAGCGCCGTGCCCGCGAAGCAGACATGCTCCAGGATTTCGCGCAGGCCCGGGCCAACTTCGGCCAGCGCCCGGGCGATGCGGTCCTTGGCCGCCCTCGCCCGTTCCGCCGGGTCGACGCCTGGCCCGCGGCCGCCTCGCGTCTTCGGTCCTGCGTCCCAGGCCATCGTCAGACGTCCGACCGTGCCGGCCGAGACGAAGTCGTCGCGCAGCTTCTCGGCGGCCGCGATCTCGACGAGCGTTAGCCAGGCTTCGCCGCGGCTGTCCCGTCGCCGAGCCAGCCAGGCGATCGGCGATTCCCCGAGGTTCACGGCCTTCATCACGCGCCGGCCGTCGGGCTCGGTGACCAGCCTCTGGCCTTCTATAACGCTGGGGCGGCCCGGCGTCGGCGTCGCCATTGCGATCGCCTGGCGGGCAAGCCGCCAGCCCCCCTCAGGCCGGACACGAAGGCCTGGTTCAGTGGTCAGGGCGACAAACGCGGCTTCGTCTAGATGCAGCGTCGGCCGCCGCCGCCGGTCCGCGGACAGACGGACAGCGTATCCGCCGTCTCCTGCCGCATCCAGCCAGGCGTCAGGCCGGCTCAACGCGTTCAAGGCGCGAACCACGGGGTCGATCATTTCGCCCGCCCGTTCCAGCATTCCGGAGCCTGTTGAATGCAGACTTCCAGTTCCGTCAGGCGGGCGTCCATCTGCGCATCATCGCGCAGATCCTCAACGGATCGGACGGCATGGCCGGCCGTCGTGCGGTCGCGACCGAACGCCTGGGCGACACGCGACAGCGGCCAGGACAGGGTGACGTGCGCCAGATAGATGGCGAGATGTCTGGCGCGCGTGGCCGCCTGGCTCGTCCGCTTGGCGCCGGCGATTTCCCGGGCCGGCAGATCGGTGGCCAGCGATACGAGGCTGGTGATGAAGGCCGCCTTCAGCCGGTCACGGCGGAACTCGGGCGGCAGTCCATAGAGATCGGTGTGGTCTTGCAGGGTCATGGCGTCCTCTTCAGCGCCGGCCGAGGGGTCCGGGCAGGACCCAGTGTCGGAGGCGTTAACGAAGATCGGCTTATATTCCTATCTTGTGCGGCGAATTAGGAAAATTATCATGCTTCGTCAGAGTGATGCGACCGGAAGTGTCGTTCTGTGCTGCAGCGTTCAATCGCCGCCGGGCCAGGATCAGGCCGCGCGGATGCCGCTGCCGACGTCGCCATGGATGCCCACGACGGCGTCGTAGCCGAGGATCATGTCGACGTCCCGGCCGTTGGTGGCCAGCGGCAGCCGTAGCCAGAGCAGCGACATGTGGCCGGAGCCCCGCCAGGACAGGCTGTGACATCCGACACCCGGACGGCGTTCCTCGACCACCTTGTCCAGTTCTCCGCGCCAATAGTCGGCGGCCTTGGCGCCGTAGACGTCGCTGAGCGCGCGGCCGGTAATTTCGCGACCGTAGACGGAGTAGAGGCCGGTGCCGGCCAACCGCAGGCGATAGTCGCGGCGAACGCCCTGGACGATGTCGATCAGGCTGACGGTCGGCAGAAGGCGCTTGAAGTCTTCGGGTCGGATGTCCGCCCGCCCGGGGAGCCGGCCGGCCTGGCGCAACGAGGCCCAGTAGGCGAACAATTCTTCATGGGCGCGGGCGGCTGTCGCCGAAGCGCCCAGTTGCGCGGCCATCTACAGAATCCTTAACAACCCCTTGGAATCACCGGTGATTCACTATCGCTTAACCAGCGAATCGGGAGCAAGCGAAATTCGCGCGGCGCAACAAAGATTCGCGCGGGGAGTCAAGCGGCACGCCGAAAAGCTGAGTCTTTGCAATGGAAAAGGGGCGGCGAGCCGAGCCCGCCGCCCCTTCCGATGTCGTCAGAAAATGCGCTTTAGCGCTTCTTCTTGGCCGCCTGGCGGCCGCCTTGGCCGAGACCCATCTGCTTGGCCAGGTCCGAACGCGCCTTGGCATAGTTCGGGGCGACCATCGGGTAGTCCTTGGGAAGGCCCCACTTGGCGCGATAGTCCTCGGGGCTCATGTTGTACTTGGTGCGCAGGTGACGCTTCAGCGACTTGAACTTGCGGCCGTCCTCCAGGCAGACCAGATGATCCGGCGTGATCGAACGGCGGACCGGAACGGCCGGCTCCTTCGGAGCGACCTCGACGGTCACCGTGCCGCTCGCGACTTCCGTCAGGGCCTTGTGAACGTTCTGGATGAGGCTCGGAATGTCGTTCGCGGCGACTGAGTTGTTGCCGACATAGGCGGACACGATGTCCGTCGTCATTTCGATGATCGCGGATTTGTCTTCCATCTGACCTTGTTCCATCACGGTGAAGATTGGGCGCCACCGGAATCGGCGCGCTCGGAGTCTATTGGCCGCTGCTTATAGCGCCACAATGGACCGCACAAGCGATTCAAGCCTAGAAACGGGGGCAATTACTCCCTGCTGCGCCAATTGAAGTCATGAACGCTTCAATCAACCGCGAGCAAGTTACGCGTGCTTTTCTGATTTCCGGAAGGAACTCAGCGGCGGCGCAAGTCGCCGGACAGGGCGAGCATGGCCGCGCGTTGCGGCTGCGAGAACTCGTCGAGGGCTTCCTCGTCGCCGTCGCGGATCGCCTTGATCAGAGCCGGCGTCAGCGCCGACGACAGGGACCAGTTCCAGTAGCGCAGGACGGTCTGGGCCCTGTCGACCGCGATGGTGTCGAACAACGTCAGCACGCGTTCCAGCCCCGGGTTGAGGTTGCCCGCAGCATCGGTCTCCGGCCGTCGCAGCGCGCGCCAGAGCAGCCGCACGTTGGTCTTGGGCAGGCCCGTCGCCTTGCACAGGATGGCCAGCGGCTCCCCACCCGGATCGGTGAAAATCTTGGCGCCGGTCATCGGCTTGAGACCAGACAGGTAGGAGATCTCTTCGGCGACCTCACGAGTGAAGCTCTCGGAAGCGACTTGAACGGCTTCGTCGAGACTTTCAAACGGGCTCTTGGCGATGGCGGCGCGGTTGCGCTGGCGGCGTTCGATGAACTGCAGCGCCTTACGGGTCAGGGGGTCCTGCCAGTTCTCGTCCGCCGCCATGGCGAAAACATCGCTGACGGCCTCCTGCAAAACCTCGCGGGACACCGCGAACCGCTGGAGGATCACGCGGCGGGCATCGGCGTCGGACCACCAGAACATCACATAGGCGTGGCTGGGACGCAGCTCGCTGCGGCGAAGCAACAGCGGAATGTGACGGGGGTGATCGCGAGTGCCCGCGACGACTGTTTCAATGGCCTCGTGGCTCAGCTTTGCCAGATCGTTACGCAGTAGAGCCTCGATCACGGCCGGCTCGTCATACTGGACCAGTTCATCGCCGACGACCTCGTTCAGGCCGCGGCGCGAGGCGATCAGGCGGCGGTGTTCGGCCGTAGCGCTGCGCACGCAGTCGATCAGGTCGCCGTCGCCGACCGTGGCGCTGTTCTCGAGCAAGGCGCGCGCGACCTCCAGGTCGTCTCGCATCAGCATGCGGGCGAGGCCTGTGGGAATTTCCGAGACGTTGGCGATGCGACGCGCAATGCGCACCCGCTCTTCTATCGCTGCTTCACGCAACAATTCGACGATCAGATCGGCGGTCATCGACCGCTCGAAGGCGTTGACCCGGCTGCCTGGCAGGCAGACCACGTCCGCCAGCCGCTTCAGCAGTGTCGCCCGCGACCGCACGGACGGCCTGGCCGACGGCTCCTCGCCGGCCGGCTGGCCGAGCTCGGGCTGATCGAATGCGGTTCGGGCGGGTTCGCTCATCGGTCTCGGGCATGGAAAAGGCGACCGCGCGAGATCACGCAGCCGCCCCCCAATGACAACAGACCGGCGTTAACCGCCGATGACTGTCAGTTATTTGAACGCGCGCTTGTCGAAGTAGGGCCAGATGTCCGGCAGGTCGCTGGAGACCTTGTCCGGATAGGCCGGCAGGCGCTTTTCGAGGAACGACATGACGCCTTCCTTGGCATCGCCCTGGGCGCCGCGGGCCATGATGGCGCGACTGTCGGCGATGTGGGCGTCCATCGGGTGCGCAGCGCCGGCGTTGCGATAGAGCAGCTGGCGGGTCAGGGCGATCGAGACCGGCGCAGTGTTGTCGGCGATCTCGCGGGCCAGGGCATAGGCGGCCGGCAGCAGATCTTCCGGCGCGTGCAGCGAGCGGACCAGGCCGCCGTCCCTGGCTTCCTGGGCCGGGAAAACCCGGCCTGTATAGCACCACTCCAGCGCCTGCTGCAGGCCGACGAGCCGCGGCAGGAACCAGGACGAGGCGGCCTCGGGCGTAATGCCGCGGCGGGCGAAGACGAAGCCGAACTTGGCTTCCGTCGAGGCCATTCGGATGTCCATGGCCAGTTGCATCGTCACGCCGATACCGACGGCCGCGCCGTTGACGGCGGCGATCACCGGCTTGAGGCTTTCGTAGATGCGCAGGGTCAGCAGGCCGCCGCCGTCACGGTAGACGCCGTTGACCTTGTTGGCCTCGCGCGGATCGCTTTCCAGCTTGGCGTAGTCGAAGGTCTTCTCGCCGCCGCCCAGGTCCGCCCCGGCGCAGAAGGCGCGGCCGGCGCCGGTCACAACAACCACCTTCACGTCGTCGTCGGCGTCGGTGATGTCGAACGCCTTGATCATCTCGCTCATCATCTGGGCGGTGAAGGCGTTCATCCGGTCGGGCCGGTTCAGCGTCAGGGTGGCGATGCCGTCCTTCACGTCCAGAAGGATGGTCTCAAAGGTCGGGCTGGCCATGACTGGCTCCTTGGTATTGGGGTCGGGCGGAACAAACGCGACGGACGCGGCGGAAGGCAAGAGGCTTGCTCAGGCCGCCTTCCGCTCCGGCGTGAAGCTGACGCCGAGCTTGCGGATGGCGTGGACGAAGTTGTTGGGCGCGATGTCGATGTCGCCGTTCCACTGCATATCCGGGAAGCGGGCCAGGATCTGGCGGTAGGCCTCCTCCAGCTGGATCTGCGCCACCCGTTTGCCGATGCAGGTGTGCGGGCCGTAGCCGAAGGCGATGTGCTTGTCGGCGTTGGGCCGGTCGACGATCAGCCGGTCGGGGTCGGCGAACACGTCCGGGTCACGGTTGGCCGCGCCGTACCACATGATCACCTTTTCGCCCTCGGCGATCATCTGGCCGTTGATCTCCGCGTCGCGGGTCGCAGTGCGGCGCATGTAGATCACCGGGCTGACCATGCGGATGAACTCATTGACCGCGCCGGGCAGCAGGGCCGGATTGGCGATCAGTCTGGCCCGCTCCTCAGGAAACTCGGTCAGCAGCTTCATCGAACCCGACAGGGTGTTGCGGGTCGTGTCGTTGCCGGCGAAGACGATCAGCAGCCAGGAGCCGTCGAGATACTCGTCGCTCAGCTGTTCGCCCTCGACCTGGGCCCTGGCGATGGCGGTCAGCAGGTCCGCCTGTGGGTCCTGCCGGCGCTTGTGCAGCATGTGCCGGCCGTAGTCGAACATCTCTTCGACGTTGGTGTTGAAGTCCGCGATGAACTGCATCAGCTCCAGGGTCGGGGTCAGGCCTTCGGTCGCAGACCGCATGGCCATGTTCTGGGCCATCTCGAGGTAGTGCATCCAGATCAGGAACTTCGGCCGGTCCTCCGGCGGCACGCCAAGGATCTCGCACAGGGTGAACAGCGGCAGGACGGCGGAGAAGTTCTCCACCAGATCGCACTCGCCCATGTCGGCCATGGCGTCGAGCAGGCGCGTGACCTCGCCGCGCACCTTGTCGGTCACGCCGCGCAGATAGGACGGCGTGAAATAGGGCATGTGCTCGCGGCGGAGCTGGAGGTGGTTGGGGGCGTCCATGTTGATCATGGCGTCCATCGAGGCGCGGTAAAGCAGCGCGTGG
>JBKJII010000035.1:0-5014 GCA_046598505.1 Caulobacter sp.
GCGATCGCCCGTCTCCGGGTCGGTCTGGAACACCACGCGGGGACGGCTGATCGACAGTTCGAAGCCCTCGCGTCGCATGCTCTCGATCAGCACGCCCAGCTGAAGTTCGCCACGGCCGGCGACTTCATAGGCGTCCTTGTCGGAGGTCTCGGTCACCCGGATGGCGACGTTGGACTGGGCTTCCTTCAGCAGGCGCGCGGCGATCACGCGGCTCTGCACCTTGTCGCCTTCACGGCCAGCCAACGGGCTGTTGTTCACCGAGACGGTCATGGAGATGGTGGGCGGATCGATGGGCTGGGCCGGCAGAGCCTCGGTGACGTCCATCGCGCACAGGGTGTCGGCCACGGTGGCCTTCGACAGGCCGGCTATGGCGACGATGTCGCCGGCCTCGGCGTCCTCGATCGGCTGGCGCTTCAGGCCGCGGAAGGCCAGCACCTTGGTGATGCGGCCGCGTTCGACTTCCGTGCCGTCCAGCGACAGGGCGTGGATCGCCATGCCGGGGGTGGCCTTGCCCGACTGGATGCGGCCGGTCAGCAGGCGGCCCAGGAAGGGGTCGTTCTCGATCAGCACCGACAGGATCTGGAAGGGCTTGTCCTTGTTCTCGATGACCTTCGGCTCGGGCACGTGGCGCACGATCAGGTCGAACAGGGGGGCCAGGTTATCGTTGGGCTTGGCCAGGTCCATCGTCGCCCAGCCGTTCTTGCCCGAGGCATAGATGTGCGGGAAGTCCAGCTGCTCGTCCGTGGCGCCCATGGCGGCGAACAGGTCGAAGGCGTCGTTCAGGATGCGGTCGGGATCGGCGTGGGGCCGGTCGACCTTGTTGAGGCAGAGGATCGGCTTCAGGCCCATCTTCAGGGCCTTGCCCAGGACGAACTTGGTCTGGGGCATGACGCCCTCTTCGGCGTCCACCAGGATGACACAGCCGTCCACCATCCCCAGGATCCGCTCCACCTCGCCGCCGAAGTCGGCGTGGCCGGGGGTGTCGATGATGTTGATGCGGGTGTCGCCCGCTTCGCCATGCCACAGCACGCTGGTGCACTTGGCCAGGATGGTGATCCCGCGCTCGCGCTCCTGGTCGTTGGAGTCCATGGCGCGCTCGGTCTGCGCCTCGTTGGCGCGGAACACGCCCGACTGGGCCAGCAGTTGGTCGACCAGGGTGGTCTTGCCATGGTCGACGTGGGCGATGATGGCGATATTTCGCAGGGACATGAGGCGACTTTTTACGGAACGGACGGGCGGGAACGGAAGGCGCGCGCTTGTACGCGAGCCTGCCGGGTTTAGCCACCCCGGGGAGGTGACGCGGAATAGGGCGCCGTCAAACGGCTGTTTTTATTCGCCAAACAGTGAATTGAGGCGCCCGGCGCTTGGATATTGTGCATCGCACAATGACAGCGGTTTGGCAATAATGCCCCTAGGGAACAAGGATTTCTGATGATGGACCGCAGAGAATCTTGGGTTCCACGCACGTTTTGTTCTTGTCTTTTGTGCGCCGCACACTAACTTGGAGGTGTGAGGCGGCTCCGGCCCCTCTGCCCTTCCTGGGCGTTTCCTCCCTAATGAACTGCGGCGACTTCGGTCGCCGCTTTTTTTTGGCCTGGGCCCAGGCCTGTCAGGCCGGGCGCAGTTTTGGCCAGCTGTCCGCCAGCACCGCCGCCAGCCTGCCGATGTCGGTCGTCAGCGTCGCCAGTCCCCCGGTGGGCTCCAATGTCGCCTCATCCAGATAGAGCGCCCGGCTGATCTCCACTTGCAGGGCATGGGTCCGGTTCGCCGGCCGGCCGTAGTGTTCGGTGGTGTAGCCGCCGGCATAGGGGGCGTTGCGGGCCACGCGGTAGCCCATGAGCTCGAGCTCCCGCTCCACCAGATCGGTCAGCTTGCGGGTGCAGGACGCGCCGAAGCGGTCGCCGAGCACGATGTCGCAGCCCTTGCCGTGGCGCGGCGTGACGGCCGTCTTCGCCGCCGCCTCGGGCATCGAGTGCCAGTCGATCAGCACCGCGATGCCGTGGGTCGACCGGGCGCGGGCCAGCAGTCGGTCGAGGGCGTCGTGATAGGGGGCATGCGTTCCGTCCACCCGCGCCCTGGCCTCGGCGAACGTCAGCTTGCCGGCATAGATGTCACGCCCGTCGGCAGCGACCCGCGCGATGGCGCCCAGACCCGCCGCGACCCGGGCCGAACGGCCGCGCGCGAACTCGGGCAAAGTGTCGCTGAACATTGACGGGTCCAGCTCCCAGGGGTCGCGGTTCAGATCCATCCAGGCGCGGCCGAGGCGGGCGGTGATCACCGCCGCGCCGTGTTCGCAGGTCGGCGCGATCATGGCGTCGACAAAGGCGTCCTCGGACCGGCGCAAGGCCTCCGGGCCGACCGCGGCGGCGGTCAGCATCCCGGCGGGATAGTGTCGGCCGGAGTGGGGTGAGGCGAACACCAGCGGCGTCGGCGGGGGATCAGCGGCCACAATCTGGAAGGCGGGACCTTCGGCGCCCGGCTCTTCCGTCTCCGCTTCCGCTTCCGCCGCTCGCCTGTCCATGGGCTGGAATGATCACGGCGCGGCGGCGGCGGGTCAAAGCCTTTCGCAACTCATCTCTGGGGCGAGGTTCATCGCGCCTTTACGCCTGACAGGCTAATGTGCGTCTCTGTCGCAAGTCACTCCGGGGCCGTTTCCGACCATGCCACGCATTCTCCTGGCCGAAGACGACGATTCCCTGCGCAACTTCCTGGCGCGGGCGCTGGAACGCGCCGGCTACGAGGTGACCGCCTGCGCCGACGGCGAAGAGGCCGCAGCGGTGCTCGACCAGGACTGGGACCTGCTGCTGACCGACATCGTCATGCCCGGCATGGACGGCATCGAGGTGGCCCGCCACGCGGCGGCCCGTCATCCCGGCCTGCGCATCATGTTCATCACCGGTTTCGCCGCCGTCGCCCTGACCGCTGGCGAGCGCGCCCCGGCCGGCGCCAAGGTGCTCAGCAAGCCCGTCCACCTGCGCGACATCGTCACCGAGGTCGAACGGATGATGGCGGCGGCCTAGAGCCGTTCGTGCACGTCTTGTGTTGGATTTGACCGTCAGGCAGCGGCGCGAACAGCGCGGCGGATCAGGCACGAAACCCCAATCCTTGCCTGGATGGTGGACACGACTGGGATTGAACCAGTGACCCCCTCGATGTCAACGAGGTGCTCTCCCGCTGAGCTACGCGTCCTTACCAGGGAGGGCCGGGTCTATAGCGGCGCTTCCGCGGCCTTGCAACCGCCTCTCGACGCTACCGCCCCTCAAATCTCGGCGCCCGCTTCTCCCGGAACGCCGCGATCCCCTCCCGCACATCCGCGCTCGGGTTGGCGATCATCACGGCGTGCTGGGCGTCGATCATGGAGTCCTCAAGGCTGATGCCCGCCGCGCGGACCATCATGGTCTTGCTCAGGCGCACGGCCAGCGGCGCCCGGGTGGCCAGCGCTCCGGCGAACTCAAGAACACGCTCTTCCAGCGCCGCGTCCGCAACGACTTCGGTCACCAGACCCAGCCCCGCCGCCGTCTCCGCGTCGTAGATCTCGCTCAGCAGGGTCATCTTCAGCGCCCGGTCCAGGCCCATCAGGCGCGGGAACAGCCAGGCGCCGCCCTCGTCGGGCAGCAGGCCGACCTTGCCCGAGGTGTCGCCCAGCTTCGCGCTTGCCGACGCCAGACGGAAGTCGCAGGCGCAGGCCAGCGCCAGGCCGCCGGCCACGGCATAGCCGCGCACCATGGCGATGGTCGGCTTGTCGAGCCGGCGCAGCGCCAGCACCACCGCCTGCATCCCCTCGCGCATCTCCCGGCCATGGCCCATCGGCGCGCCGGCGACCTGGGCCGAATGCTCCGGCTCACTGCCGGAAATGTCGCCGCCGGTGCAGAAGGCCCGCTCGCCCGCGCCGGTCAGGACCAGCACCCTCAGGGCGTCGTCGTCGCGGAACCCGGCAACAGCTTGCTGCAACTCCAGCGTCATGCCGAAACTGTAGGCGTTCATCGCGCCCGGCCGGTTGAGGGTGATCCGCGCCACGCCGGGGGCCGGCCGGTCGCAGAGCAGGGTCTCGTAGGTGGTCCGTCCGAACGCCACACCCTTCATCGTCTCGACTCCCGCTTCGCTTCGGCTAGGCTCCCCGCCAACAAGAACCGGGAGGCCGCCATGAGCTATCAGGACATTCTCTATCAGGTCGAGGACGGCGTGGCCGTGGTGACCCTCAACCGGCCCGACCGGCTGAACGCCTGGACCGGCCAGATGCACACCGAGGTCAAGGCCGCCATGCGGCTGGCGACCGACGATCCGGCCGTGAAGGTCATCGTCCTTACCGGCGCCGGGCGCGGCTTCTGCGCCGGGGCGGACATGAACGCGCTGCAGGGCATCGGCTCCGGCGAACGCACGGCGGTGGTCGACGGGCCGTTCGATCCCGACGCCGACGAGAACTTCCGCAAGACCTATTCCTACTTCCCCAGCGTGCCCAAGCCGATCATCGGCGCGATCAACGGGGCCTGCGCGGGCCTGGGCATGGTCATGGCCCTCTACACCGACATCCGCTTTGCGGCGGACACGGCCGTGTTCACCACCGCCTTTTCCCGGCGCGGCCTGATTGCCGAGCATGGGATCAGCTGGCTGCTGCCGCGCCTGATCGGGTTCGCCCAGGCTGCCGACCTGCTGTTCTCCGCCCGTCGGGTCAGCGCCATCGAGGCCGAGCGGATCGGCCTGGTCAATCGCGTGATGGAAGCCGAGGGCTTCATGGGCGAGGTCATGGCCTACGCCCGGATGCTGGCCACCGAGGTCTCGCCGCGCTCGATGCGGGTGATGAAGCGCGAGATCTGGGCGGCCCAGTTCCAGAGCCTCGGCGACGCCATAGAGTCCGCCAACGGCGACATGACCGACAGCTTCGCCTCGGCGGACTTCAAGGAGGGCGTGGCCCACTTCGTCGAAAAGCGGGCGCCGGTCTTCACGGGCCGATAGGGCCTGGGCGTCGTCGGTCGAGCAGGCCCGCGACGCCGCCCCAGAGCAGGCAGACCAGCAC
>JBKJII010000044.1:0-1105 GCA_046598505.1 Caulobacter sp.
GGATCAGCCCTTCTACCACCTGCTGGCCGAGAACAACGAAAACACCTACGTCGCCTATGTGTCGGAGCAGAATCTGCTGCCGGACGACACCGGCGAGCCGGTCGGCCACCCGCATGCCTCGCTGATCTTCGAAGGCTTCGAGGACGGCCACTACAACATGCGGCCGCGCGTCGCTCATTAGCTGCCTGGCCCCGGCTGACCAGCCGCACCGCCATTGCTGTGATCCCGGACGGCGTAGTCGATCCGGGATCACAGGCATGGGGCTTGGCGGCTGACTATTCCCGCTTCTCCAGCCGGATCGCGCCTTCGGGACAGGCGGTGACGCAGAGGCCGCAGGCGTGACAGTCGTCCGCCCCCGGCGTGTAGGCCACCTTCCCGCCATGCACCGCAATCTTGAACCGGGCGATCAGCGGCAGACCCACGCGATCTGTGGCGGCCAACTTCTCCAGCGCGAATACCCCGTACGGACAGACCTCTTCGCAATCGCCCTTGCCCTCACAACGGCCGAAATTGACCACCGGCCGCCAGGCCTGGGGCGCGCCGTGGCAGCCTTCGCCTGGCCGGTCCGGATGAGCGGCGGCGCGCTTGCGCTTCTCAAGCATTTTCGGCGAGGGCGGCGTCGTAGTCCGCATAGCTGTCCTCCAGCGCAGGGATGATGTCGACGACCACGAAGTATGGCGCCGCGAAGAAGGCCGTGTCACGCAAGGCATCGATCAGGAAGCCATAGCGCCTCAGATCGGTCGTCTCCCAGACCGCCACATCGGTACAGCGGCCGCTGAAGGCCTCGCTGTCGAAGAAGCGCAGAGTCACCGCGGGATACCGCGCCAGGATCGGCGCCACCTTGGCGGCGATGAACTCCTGCCGCGCCTTGCGGCCAAGCTGCAGCCAGGAGGGCTGGCTGGCCAACAGCATGAAGATCGTCTGGGGTTTGGTCATCGGCGGCTCGCGGCTTGTGTTCGTCAGAGAAGCCGCAATAATACGAGCAATCACTCGCATATGAGGACTCGCGTTGACGGCCCAGGCGCTCAGCCCCCGCAAGGCCCCGGCCCAGCAGCGGTCGCGGCGGATGGTCGAGACGATCCTCGAGGCGGCCGCTCGCGTTCTG
>JBKJII010000335.1:0-2866 GCA_046598505.1 Caulobacter sp.
GCTACTACTTCGCCCTGGCGGCGGCGGCCTGGATGTTCGGACCGGTGTCGCTGATGATCGCCACGGTCGGCGCTGTCGGACTGCTGGTCTGGCGCCAGAGCCGCTCCCCTGCGGCGAAGGCCATCCGCAAACTGCGCGCGACGCTCGAGGCCCGTTCAGATCAGCCCTAGGTCGCGCTGCTTCGCCTTCGTCAGTTTCGCCGCGATCAGGCGGTGAGCCGACTGCAGCCAGCCGGTCACTTCAGCCTGATCCTCGACGGTAAGGTCGCCGAACCAGACCCATTGCGACCGCGCCAGATAGGGGGCCGGCTTGCCGCGGCCCGTCTCCGTCAGCACCTCGAAGGCGATGTCGCTGGCCTTGAAGCTGATGCTTCCCCGGCCCGGGCCGAACACGGCGAACATCTTGCCGCCGACCTTGTAGACGTGATCGTCGCCCCACGGCTGGTCCATGGTCACACCCGGCAGGGCGCGGCAGACCGCGTCGAAGGCCGCCGGTGTCACGCCCCGACGCCGACGCCGATCGGGCAGGTCACGCCCGTGCCGCCGATGCCGCAGTAGCCGTTCGGGTTCTTGGCCAGGTACTGCTGGTGATAGTCCTCGCCGTAATAGAACGGGCCCGGCGCCGCAATCTCGGTGGTGATCGGGCCCATGCGGTACTTCGCCAGCTCCCGCTCATAGGCGGCTTTCGAAGCCTCTGCCGCAGACGCCTGGGCATCGTTCAGCGGATAGACGCCGGAGCGATACTGGGTGCCGACATCGTTGCCCTGGCGCATGCCCTGGGTCGGGTCATGGTTTTCCCAGAAGACCTTCAGCAGGCCTTCGTAGCTGACGACCTTGGGGTCATAAACCACAAGCACGGCCTCGGTGTGGCCCGTGCGGCCGCTGCAGACCTCCTGGTAGGTGGGGTTCAGCGTCGAGCCGGCGACATAGCCGACGGCCGTGCTCCAGACGCCGGGAATCTGCCAGAAAATCCGCTCCACGCCCCAGAAGCAGCCCATGGCGAACACGGCCTCCTCCAGCCCGGCCGGCCAGGGGCCCTTGAGTGGATGGCCGTTGACGAAATGGGTCTCGGCGGTGGGGATCGCCTGCGCCCGGCCCGGCAGGGCGTCGGCGGCGGTGGGGATATCCAGGGTCTTCTTGGCGAACAGCATGGTGTCCTCGATACATCGGATTGCCTCGATATAGGCAACGGACCGGGAAATTTCACCGCCTGACGGCTGATCATTGTTATGCCAGAATGTCATGACGGGATCACGGGGAGGAACAACGATGGTCCGCATGAACAAACTGGCCCTGATCGGCGCGATCGCGCTGTCCTGCCTCGCCGGCGCTGCGCTGGCCGCGGGCGGTGGAGGCGGTGGCGGCGGTGGCGGCGCCGACATGGGCGCCTCGGGCCCACAGTATGATCCGGTCGCCGAATACCAGAAGGGCGTCGCGGCGCTGCAGGCCAACAAGTGGAAGGACGCCGAGCGCGCCTTCAGCCACGTCACCGAGGCCGCGCCCAAAGCCCCGGAGGGCTGGTTCCTGCTCGGGGTCTCGCGCGCCAACCAGGGCAACTTCAAGGGCGCCCGCAAGGCCTACGAAAAGGCCGCCAAGCTCAAGCCCGACGACATCGACAGCCATCGCGAACTGGCGCTTGTGCTGGTCAAGCTGGGCGAGACCGACAAGGCGAAGGCCGAGCTCGATGCGCTGAAGGCCCGCGACACGGCCTGCGCCGGGAAATGCGCCGACTCGGCCGCGCTGAAGACCGCCGTAGCGCGCGTCGAGGCCGCGCTCGCCGCGCCGACCACGCCGACCCCGGCCGCGTCGCTGCAGCTGGGCGATCCGGCGAGCGGCGACCGCGCCTATCTGGCCGCCGTCGGCCTGATCAACGAGCGCCGCTGGACCGAGGCGCTCGCGGCCCTCGATCAGGCCAGCCTGGCGGTCGGTCCGCACCCGGACATCCTGACCTATCACGGCTACGTCCTGCGTCGCATGGGCCAGCTGGACGCCGCCGAAGGCTGGTACAAGGCCGCCCTGGCCATCGCCCCCAACCATCTGGGGGCGACCGAATACTACGGCGAGCTCAAGGTTCTGCGCGGCGACATCGCCGGCGCCCGGGTAATGCTCGCGCGGCTCGAGAAGCAGTGCGTCTACGGCTGCCCTGAAGAAGTGGAGCTGCGTCGTTGGATCGAGGCCGGCGGACAGCCGCTCTAGCCGCCGTCCTGGCGCTCGGCCTGGTCGCCGCCTCGGACAGCCCGCCGCTGGCCGAGATGCGCTGGCTCGCGCCGGGGGCGGATCTGGTTGCGGCCATCGGGATGCAGCCGTCTGAGTGCCTCGCCGCCGGTCCGGGCGACCCGGACGAAGCCCTCAGCGTCGAGATCGGCCGGGCAGCGTTCCGCTCGCCACTGACGCTCGGCGGCCAGGCGGCGCGGGCCGGGGTGTCCTGCGAGACCTGCCATCGCAACGGCCGGACCAACCCACAGTTTCACTTCGCCGGCGTGTCCGGCGCGCCCGGCACAGCCGACGTGACCTCGTCCGTGTTCAGCGCCCATCGCGGCAATGGCGTGAATGATCCCAGGTCGATCCCCGACCTCGGCGGGCCGACGTCGGACCGGAAGGTCTCGCGTGACCCCGGCACAAAGGCGCTGGAGACCTTTATCCACGGCCTGGTGACCCAGGAATTTGACGGTCCGGAACCCTCTGCCGCGGTGCTGGCCGGGTTGGCCGCCTATGTCCGCCAGATTGATCCCGACGCCTGTGAACCCGGCGCCCGGGGAGTGACGGCCCACGACTATCTCTTCGATGCTTATCGCGCGGTCGCCGCGGCAAAGATAATCCTCGCCAAACAGGACCCGGAAACCTCGATCACCATGCTGGAGGCCGCC
>JBKJII010000102.1:0-2484 GCA_046598505.1 Caulobacter sp.
GGTGATCGAAGCCGACTCCGCACCGCGCGCCCAGCTCGGCTTGGCGAATTCCTCGACCTTCACATTGGTGAAACCCAGGTCGGTGAAGGTCTTCACCGCCCAGTCCTTGGCCCGGGCCATGCCAGGTGAACCGACCAGACGCGGGCCGACCGTGGTGGTCAGGTCTTCCAGCACGGTCCACGCCGTGGTGTCCGTCAGCGCCCGGTCGCGCAAGGCGGCGGCGGTGTCGGCCGGTTCGGCGGCGAGGGCGGGGGTCGCCAGCAGCGACAGGGCGGCGAAAAGGGCGGCGCGGCGCATGGTCTACTCCTTGGCCGGCAGAGGTCTGCCGATCCGTTTGATTTCCCAGTCTAGCTGGATACCGGTCTGGTCCATGACAGCAGCCCGCACGGCCTCGCCGAGGCCCTCCAGGTCCGCGGCGGTGGCTTCGCCGGGATTGATCATGAAGTTGGAATGCAGGTCCGAGAACATCGCCCCGCCGCCGGTGGCGGCAAACAGCTTGCCCCGCCAGCCGGCCTCGTCGACCAGTTTCCAGGACGAGTGGCCGGGCGGGTTTTTGAACGTCGAACCGCCGGTCTTCTCGCGGATCGGCTGGGTGGTCTCGCGGCGCGAAGTGATCTCGTCCATGCGGGCCTGTACAGCCGCCGGATCGTCGGAGGTCCCGTGGAAGATCGCCTCCACCCAGAACATCGCGTTCTCGGGAACGACGGAGTGGCGATAGGTGAAACCGAAGTCGGCATTGGACCAGTCCCGCCGCTCGCCAGCGCGGTCATAGCCCCAGGCCGAGACGAGGACGTCCCTGGTCTCGCGGCCGTAGCAGCCGGCATTCATGGTCAGGGCGCCGCCGATGGTGCCCGGCACGCCGACGAGGAACTCCAGCCCGGCGATGCCCGCCTTCGCCGCCGCCCTGGCAACCTGGGAGTCGAGCGCGGCGGGACCAGCATGGACCAGACCGTCCTCGACCGTCACCGACCCGAACGCCCGACCGGCGCAGCGGATGACCACGCCTTCGACGCCCCCGTCGCGGATGATGACATTGGAGCCCACCCCCAACGCCCTGACCGGCACATCGGCCGGCAGCGCCCGGAGAAAATCGCGCAGGTCGTCGGGATCCGCCGGCAGAAACAGCACCTCCGCCGGCCCGCCGACCCGGAACCAGGTGAACGGCGCCAGCGGCTCGTCGCGCAGGAGTTTGCCGCGGACAGGAGGAAGGTGGTCGCGCCAGGTCATCGGCGCTTTCCGGCGTGGTTCGAGACGCGGCCTGACGGCCGCTCCTCACCATGACGAATTTGGGTGCGACCCACAGCCTTCGTCATCCTGAGGAGCCTGAAGGGCGTCTCGAAGGACGCAACCCAACTCACGCCAGAGCCTCAAGCTGCCCCGGCAGCGCGTAGGACCAGCTGGTGATGTCGCCGGCGCCGCAGAGGACGACAATGTCGCCCGGCTTTGTCTCCTCGGCCACCAGCGCAGCCAGCGCGGCCGGGCCTTCCAGCGGCAACGCCCGGCGGTGGCCGTAGCGGCGCAGGCCTTCGACCAGGGCGTCGCGGTCGACCCCCTCGATGGGCGTCTCGCCGGCGGTGTAGACGTCCGCCACGACCACCACGTCGGCGTCGTTGAAGCAGGCGCTGAACTCGGCCATCAGGTCACGCAGGCGGGTGAAGCGGTGCGGCTGGACCACGGCGACCACCTTGCCCTCGCCGACGACGGCGCGAGCGGCGGTCAGCACCGCGGCGATCTCCACCGGGTGGTGGGCATAGTCGTCGATGATCCGCACGCCGCCCACGACCCCGGTGGTGGTGAAGCGGCGCTTGACCCCGCCGAAGGCCGCCAGACCCTTGCGGATCGATTCCGCGTCCACGCCCAGCTCCCGCGCCACGGCGATGGCGGCGCAGGCGTTCATGACGTTGTGCAGCCCGGCCATCGGCAGGGTCAGGCCCTCGTAGCGGATCGGCTCGCCTTCGCGCGGACTGATCAGCACATCGAACTGCGCGCCCTCGGGACCCATGGTGATCTGCTGGGCGCGCACCTCGGCCTGGGGGTTGGTCCCGTAGGTCACCAGCCGCCGGTTCTCGATCCGGGCGCTGAGCGCCTGGACCTCCGGGTGATCCACGCAGATGGCCGCGAAGCCGTAGAAGGGAATGTTCTCGACGAAGTCCTGGAAGCCCTTCCTGACCGCGTCGAAGTCACCCCAGTGGTCGAGGTGCTCGGCGTCGATGTTGGTCACCACGGCAACCGTGGATTTCAGCTTCAGGAAGGTGCCGTCGCTCTCGTCGGCCTCGACGACGATCCAGTCCCCCTCCCCGACCTTGGCGTTGGTGCCGTAGGCGTTGATGATTCCGCCGTTGACCACCGTGGGGTCCAGCCCGCCGGCGTCGAGGATGGCGGCGACCATCGAGGTGGTGGTGGTCTTGCCGTGGGTGCCGCCCACCGCGATCGAGAACTGCAGCCGCATCAACTCGGCCAGCATCTCGGCCCGGCGGACTAGGG
>JBKJII010000116.1:0-7517 GCA_046598505.1 Caulobacter sp.
GGGATCCTCGCCACGAGGGCGAGGATGACGGTGGTTGTTTTGGCGTGAGTGGTCCGCTACACGCTACCTATGGTGGCATCCCAGAGCTTCATCGCGACCTACATGATGTCGGACCGCTACCACGGGACGATCTACATCGGCGTGACCAGCAATCTCATCGGACGCGTGATCAAGCACCGCGAAGGCGTCTATTCGGGCTTCACGAAGACATACGGCCTAAAGCGCCTGGTCTGGTACGAAACCCACGAACGCATGACGGCTGCGATCCAGCGCGAAAAATCCCTGAAACGATGGCCGCGCCAGTGGAAGGTCAATCTGATCGAGCGGGACAATCCCTGGTGGGACGACCAGTTCACGCCACTGCTCGAATGGACTCCCGGCCCGAAGCTGGTGCTCGAACCGATCAAGCCGCAACCAACCTGATCCCCGTCATCCTGGGCCCTGTGCCCAGGACCCCCGGTTCAGCCGCACGAGCGGCGGATCGTCCTGACCTGGTCGTGGTGCGGACAAGGGGGTCCTCGCTACAGGGGCGAGGATGACGGTGGTTGCTTTGGTCGCTACAGCGCCTCGACGATCGTCACATTGGCCAGGCCGCCGCCTTCGCACATGGTCTGGAGACCGTAGCGCTTGCCGGTGCGGCGCAGGTTGTGGACCAGGGTGGCCATCAGCTTGGCGCCGGAGCCGCCGAGCGGGTGGCCGAGCGCGATGGCGCCGCCCGAGACGTTGAGCTTCGCCGGGTCGGCGTCATTGCCTTGCAGCCAGGCCAGCGGCACCGGCGCGAAGGCTTCGTTGACCTCGTACAGGTCGATGTCGCTGATCTTCATGCCGGCCTTTTTGAGGGCCTTCTGGGTGGCGAAGACGGGCTCTTCCAGCATGATCACCGGATCGCCGGCGGTGACCGTCATGTGGTGGATGCGGGCCAGCGGCGCGACGCCGAGGCGCTTGAGACCCGCTTCATTGACCACCATGACGCCTGAGGCGCCGTCGCAGATCTGGCTGGAGGTGGCGGCCGTGACCGTGCCGCCCTCGACCAGCAGCTTGACGCCCTTGATGCCCTCGAGGCTGGCTTCAAAGCGGATCCCCTCGTCGACCACGTGGGACTCGGTCTTGCCTTCGGCCGTGGTGATCTCGACCGGCACGATCTCGCCGTCGAACCAGCCGGCCTTCGTCGCGGCGATGGCCTTCATGTGGCTGCCGTAGGCCCACTCGTCGAGCTGGTCCTTGGTGAAGCCGTACTTCTTCGCGATCATCTCGGCGCCGGCGAACTGGCTGAACTGGATGTTCGGATAGCGCGCCTGTATGTTCGGGCTCATGTAGTTGCCCATGCCGGCCTTCAGCGCGAGGATCGAGGGGCTGCCCATCGGCACCCGGCTCATGCTCTCGACGCCGGCGGCGATGACGCAGTCCATCGCGCCGCTCATCACGGCCTGGGCCGCGAAGTGCAGCGACTGCTGCGAGGACCCGCACTGACGGTCAACCGAGGTGGCCGGGACGCTTTCCGGGAAGCCGCTGGCGAGCACGGCGTTGCGGGCGATGTTGACCGCCTGTTCGCCGCCCTGGCTGACGCAGCCCATGATCACGTCCTCGACGGTGGCCGGATCGGCGCCGGTGCGCGCGGCCAGGGCCTTGAGGACTTCACCAGCCAGGTCGGCGGGGTGAACCCCACTCAGACGGCCACCCTTGCGGCCGCCCGCAGTGCGGCCGGCGGCGACGATATAGGCTTCACCCATGGGGCATCTCCCGGTTTGGGGGTTTCGTTTACGTGAACGTCACTTAAGCAGTGCGGATCGTCTCGCCAAGTATGACCCAACGTCAGCGATTGGGGACAGGCGCCCATTTCCGCGTGGGGCAGCGAGTGCCCGTCCCGAACAGCCGCGCCGCGCCATGTCGAGCCCCTACTCCGTATGCACCTTTCGATACCCGCCGCGCAGGTAGACCAGCGGTTCGTGGTCGGCGTCGTGGTGAACCTTGAGAATGCGGCCGATCAGGATGCGGTGGTCGCCGGCGTCGATGGCCTGCTCGGTGCGGCATTCGAAATTGGCCATGCAGCCTGCCAGCACCGGGGCGCCGGTGTGCCAGCTGTCGTAGGCCACCCCGGCGAACCGGTCGGCGCCGCGCAGGGCGAACTGCCGGGCGAGGTCCTGCTGGTCGACGTGCAGGACATTGACCACGAACACGCCGCTGGCGGTCAGGGCCGGCAGACAGCTGGCCTCGGCGCCGACGCTGATCAGGGCCAGTGGCGGATCGAGCGACACCGAGGCGAAGCTGTTGGCCGTGAAGCCGACGGGCGTCTCGCCGTCGAGGGTGGTGACGATGGTCACCCCGGTGGTGAAACAGCCGAAGGCGTCGCGCAGCGCCCGGGCGTCCGCGACGGCTTCGCCGGTCAGGTCAATGGTGCGGGGGCCGGTCATCCCGACCATTTGGAGCGAACAGGGGGATGGGGCAAGGGGTCGATGGCGCAACCCACCCCGTCATCCTGGGCCCCGTGCCCAGGACCCCCCGTTCCGCCGCACGGTCGGCGTATCATCGCAATCTGCTGGCACGGCGGACGGAGGGGCCCTCGCCACAGGGCCCAGGATGAGGGCGGTTGATGTCAGGCCGCTCGCATGGCCAGCCCCGGGACCTCGGTCTCCAGGTTGAACGTCACCGGCAGCACCCGCTCGTTGGCCTTCTGCAGCTTCAGCGCCTTGGCGGCGCGCGCGGCGGCGACCTTGGCCAGACCAATCGGCGAGAAGCCGGGATGGATGGCCGGGTCGGCGCCCAGGCGGCGGCGCAGCAGGCCGTTGGCGTAGATGACGTTGGCCCGCATCAGCGCCGACGGGGTCATGAACTCCATCGACAGCGAGACATTGAGCATCGGCCCGTTCTCGATGCGGTGCGGGGCGTTCTGCGGCCAGGTGACCATGCGGCCGGGGGTCAGTTCGGTCTTCGCCGCGCCGGCGTCCCAGGCGGGATCAAAGGCGAACTGCTCGGCGGTCTCGCGCAGCACGATGGCCTCCAGCGCCTCAGCGCCGACGTAAGGATCCTCAACCGGATAGGCCCAGACCGTCTTGACCCCGCGGATCTGCCACAGGGACACCAGCGGCACGTCCAGATGGTAGAACACCTGGGCGTTGGGCGAGCTGATCAGCACGCCGAGATCGCGCTTGAAGGTGCGCAGGCCGGGAACCATCGCCTCCTTTTCGGCGAACACCTCGCCCGCCAGGGCGGCATAGTCGGGCAGATAGTCGTTGACCGCCCGCAGGTTCAGCCAGATGCGGCCCTCGCGGGCCATCCGCAGCAGCGTCTTGCCCGGCAGGGCGCCGGCCTCGCCGCGCCGCCAGGTGCGCCACTCGCGCGGGTCTTCGCCCATGGTGAAGACACCCAGCTTCTCGCGCGGATAGCGGTCGAGCAGATCGGCCAGGCCGTCGTCGTCGAACATCGGCCGGGTATGCAGGCTGTGGTCGAAGGTCAGGACCTCCTTGCCGAAGGCGTGGGTCTTGTCCGGCGTCCAGTCGCGGATCAGGGTCATGCGCTGCGTCCGTAGAAGTTGATCTTGAAGGGGCCGAACCAGAAGGTCTTGCCGAGGCCTCGGGCGACGCGGTCGAGGGCCTGGGCGCGGTCCGGCGCGCCGATCAGCCATTTGACCCCGGCGACGGCGCCGAACACAGCCGCCTGGGCCAGGCCGACGACCATCCAGCGGGCGACGCCGGGCCAGTCGCGCGGGGCCTGGGCGTAGCAGTGCTCGCTGGGCCCTTGGCCATAGGCGAAGGCGCGGGCGAGCGTGTAGCGCAGCGTCAGGCGGTCGGGCACGGGGTCCTCCCAGACCACCGCGTCCGGGGCCCAGACGAACCGCGCGCCGGCGGCCTGCATGGTCCCGAACAGCATGTCGTCCTCGCCGCCGATCAGGTTGCGTTCGAGGCTGAAGGGCTGGTCCGGGTTGGGCAGGGCGGCGCGCTTCAGCAGGCTGTTGCCACAGCCGAAATAGCCCGGCATCGGCCCGGCCAGCGCTGGTCCCTCGCGGGAAAAGAAGCATTCGAGATAGGCGCGGTGGGCCGTGACGGACTCCGGCGCGCGGGCCTGGACCGGGCCGAACACCACGTCGGCGTCGTAGCGCTCCGCCGCGTCGAGCAGGGCGGCCAGCCAGCCGGCCGGGGCCTCTTCGTCGTCGTCGAGAAACGCGATCAGCGGGCCCGAGGCGACCTTCAGCGCGCCATTGCGGACGTTGGCCACACCGGCCTGCGGCACATGCACGTAGCGCACGGGGAAGGGCGCGGTCTTGGCGGCCGACTCCACGGCCAGCCGGGCGCTGGGTTGCTGGTCATTGTCGGCGACGACCAGTTCGAGGCGCGCGACATCGACGCCGGTCTGGGCCAGGGCCGAGCGCATCGCGACCACCAGGCCCGCGGGCCGGCGCTGGGTCGGAATGACGATGCTGACCGTTGCGTCCATCGCGTTCTATTCGCTCTCCATCGCCAGACGGCGGCGCGGCTGGGCGGCGACGGCGTCGACGAAGCCCCGCACCCGGCCGACGGTCGACAGTTCGGTCACGGCAATAGCGTCCAGGCGGCGGCGCAGGCTGCCGACCAGGCCATCGCGGCGGGCGCCGGCCATCGTCCAGGCGCGCTCGCGTCCCCCCGCCAGCAATCCGGCGGGGGTCGCGGCGGCCGCCGTCCCCTCCCCAACGGACTGCGTCGGGGCGGCGTAGTGTCGCTTGTAGTGGTCGTGGCTCGGGCCGAGGTCGTAGGTCGTCAGACCCAGCGCCGGCATGGCGGCGATAGCCTTCATCAGGAAGGTCTGGCCCGGCGAATACTCACCCAGGTCCGGGTTCGTCGAGGCGACCCAGGGGTGGTACCAGCCGTTCTGCGCCACGCCGAAATGGCCGGCCGCGAGGGTGTCGCCCGCCCACATCGTCAGGGTCAGGCCCCGCAGGGCGCCCCGGCCGGCGGCGAAGTTCGCCAGCAGATCGCGGGTCCAGTCCGGGCGCAGGAAGTCGGCCACGCCGGTGCGGACCAGTTGTTCGCGTTTCCAGTCCATCAGCTGTTGGTAGACGGCCGGGTCGTCGCTGGCCTCGATGCGCACCGGGCCGACTTCGCGCTCCAGCTTGCTGTCCAGACGCCGCCAGTTCTTGAAGCGCTTGGGCGAGGCCGCGCGCAGCCGCTCGAGATAGGCCTCGGGCGGCTCGTTGAGGGTGACGCCGTAGCCGTGCGCCTGGCCCTGCGTCGTGTCGGTAAAGACGCCGTGCGGATCGATCAGACCCGTGAAGCGGTAGGCGCTGAGGCCGGCCAGGGCCAGCGCCTGCGCGCCGGTCAGGCCCGCCCCCGCGCCGGCGATCAACCCGTGATAGTCCGACAGCGGCGCGCCAAGCGGACGGGCCATGCCACCCGGACGGCGGTGGTGCGGCAGGAAGCCGACGATGCGGTCGCCGTCGCGATAGACGGCCACCCGGGCGTCGCTACGCACCAGGCCGACGGCGCGGGCAAAGTCCGGACCCAGCAGCGGATTGCCGAAAGCCGGCTCGGCGGCGACCAGCGCCTCCCAGGCGGAGGTCTCGTCAGCCGTCAGGTCGGAAGGGTGGACGGTCCTGGCGTTCAGCATCGGTTGTTGGCTCAATCTGGGGACAATCCGTGTCCCGGTCAGGGATTTCGCCCTGGGCCAAGCAATTAGCGGGCCGAAATTAACCGCTGAATACCGCCGCCAGAATCTGTTCCAACCAGCGGGCGTCGACCGCGTCAAACGCGGCCGGCTGGTCGGAATCCACGTCGAATACTGCGATCAGGGCGCCGTCCGGGCCGAAAACGGGCACCACGACCTCGCTTTCCGACCGGCTGTCGCAGGCGATGTGTCCCGGAAAGGCGTGCACATCCGGGACAAGCTGGGTCTGGCCCGTCGCCGCCGCCGCACCACAGACGCCCCGCCCGAAGGCGATGCGCAGGCAGCCGAGCGTGCCCTGGTAGGGGCCGACCACCAGTTCGCCGGGCTTGTCCGGATCGACGACATAGAAGCCGGTCCAGAAGTAGTGGTCGAAGCTGGCGGCCAGCATCGACGCCACCGTGGCCATGCGGGCGGTCAGGTTCGGCTCGCCGTCGAGCACCGAGGCGATCTCGGCAGCCACCTCGGCGTAGCGGGCCGCGCGGTCGACAGGCAGAGTCAGGTCGTTGAAAGCTTCGGCCATTGCGCAGGGATATAGCGCAGGACCGCCGGGATCAAAGCCTGACCTCCGTTCGCGTCAGGGATGCTCGTCGCGCAGTCGTCCGCCGAGCACCGCCGACACGCTGGCGATGAAGGCGCCGATGACAAGGGAGAGCGCCGTCAGCATGGCCAGCCGGGCGGCCGCCTTCCGCGCCTTGTCCGCCGCTTGTTTGGCTTCGGCGACCAGCGCGCGGTCCCTCGCGAGCGCGGCGTTGACCCGGCGCAGGGCCTCGTCGGGCGCGATGCCAGCCTTGGCCGAGGCCGAGGCGACCAGCCAGGCGCGATCCTCGTCACCGAGCGTTTCGGTGGCGGCCGCGACCACGAGAATCCGTTCCGCCTGGGCGCGTGCGCCCGCCGTGGCGGCCTCGTCGGCGGTCGGCGAGCGATAGATGGTGTCCGCGTCATAGCTATGATCGGGCGCAGCCAGCTGGGCGGCGACGTCTGCGGTCTTGCCGCCGAGCGCGCCGGTCGACAGGGTCGCCAGGGCCACCACGACGACCGTCGCCGTCGCCCAGGTCAGGAAGCCGTGGCCGGTGTCGCGGAAGAACACTTCGTGCTCGTGCGTGCCGATCCACCGGGTCCGCATGCGGCCGGTCAGGTAGCCGCCAAGCGCCGAGGCCAGCCATTGCACCACGACCAGCCAGACGCCGGCGAACACCCCGAAGGCGCCGGCGTCGCGGGCCAGAGCCCAGGGCGAGGCCGCCGACAGTCCAAGACCCGCGCCGAGGCTGACAAGGACAATCGTCAGGGACATCGCCCCGACCACGCCAGCGACGATAGCGGACCATGAGACCGCTGACGACGATCGCGCGACCGGCGCGTCAGTGAGAATGGCGTCGCTCATCGGCTCAGTGCCAGAACAGAGCGAGAAGGATGATGATGGGGATCGGAATCCCCAGCAGCCAGAGCAGAATTCCGCGTCCCATGGTCAGCCTCCGTTTTTCCGTTTTCAGCGAACGGACGACAGTCGGGAACGGTTCCCGACGTCAGCAGATCAGGGCCAGACAGCGGGTCTGGAATTGCCGACGGGAATGAGGGACACAGACTCCGGCGGCGAGAACAGACCCGCGCGGCTCGGGAGGGAGCGAGGGATGGCCTACTGGCTGGTGAAGTCCGAACCGGATGTCTTCTCATGGGACGATCTGGTGGCGACCGGCGCGAAGGGCGAGCCCTGGACCGGCGTGCGCAACCACACCGCCAAGCTGAACCTGATGGCCATGACGCTCGGCGATCAGGTGTTCTTCTACCATTCCCAGGCCGGCAAGGAGATCGTCGGAATCGCCGAGGTGGTCCGGGAGCACTACCCCGATCCCACCGATGCGAAGGGCGTCTTCGTCTGCGTCGAC
>JBKJII010000477.1:0-8944 GCA_046598505.1 Caulobacter sp.
CCGGGCCATAGATGTCCACGCCGTCGGCGTTGGGCGCGGCGGCGGCAAGGGTCCGGACATAGGTTTCCAGCGCAACGGGATCAGGTCCCGAGCAGATGATCGCCGCCAGCCGGCCGAACGGCGGCAGGCCGGCGATCTCGCGGCCGCTCATCTCGGCGGCGAGGAAGGCGTCGCGGTCCTGGGCCGCGAGGGCCTGCATCACCGCGTGGTCGGGGGCGTAGGTCTGCAGCATGGCCCGCCCCGGCCGGTCACGACGCCCTGCCCGACCGCTGGCCTGGGCCAGCAGCTGAAACGTCCGCTCCCCGGCCCGCAGGTCTCCGCCGCGCAGGCCGAGGTCGGCGTCGACCACGCCCACCAGGGTCAGCATCGGGAAGTCGTGGCCCTTGGCCGCCGCCTGGGTGGCCACCAGCACATCAATCTCGCCGTCGGTCATGGCCTTGACGATCGAGCGGGCGCCATCGGCATCGAACACCGTGTCGGACGAGAATACCGCCACCCGCGCTTCGGGGAACAGGAACCGCACCTCCTCCTCGACCCGCTCAACGCCCGGTCCGATCGAGACCAGGCTGTCCTGCGCCCCGCAGTGCGGGCAACGGTCGGGCTTGGGCATCGAGAAGCCGGTCAGATGGCAGACCAGCCGGCCGGTGTAGCGGTGCTCGACCAGCCAGCTGTCGGTGTCCGGAGACTTCATCCGCTCCCCGCAGGCGCGACAGAGGACCAGCGGCGCATAGCCCCGCCGATTGAGGAACAGCAGGGTCTGTTCGCTGCGACCGTAGGTCTCCTTCATCGCCTCGATCAGCGGCGGCGACAGCCAGCGACCGGGCTCGGGCGGCGTCTCGCGCATATCGATCAGGGTGACGTCGGGCAGCTCCGAAGCGCCGTGCCGCGCGGCCAGCTTGAGCCAGCGATAGCGGCCCTGCTCGGCGTTCCACAGGCTCTCCAGCGACGGCGTGGCAGAGGCCAGCACGACAGAACACTTCTCCAGGCTGGCGCGGGCCACCGCCAGGTCGCGGGCCTGATAGATGAAGCCCTCTTCCTGCTTGAACGACCCATCGTGCTCTTCGTCGACGACGATCAGACGCAGATCGCGGAACGGCAGGAACAGGGCCGAACGCGCGCCGACGACAATCCGCGCCTTGCCGGTCGCAACGCCCTCCCAGACCTGTCGGCGGCGCGGCGGCGGGACGGCGGAGTGCCATTCGGCCGGCAGGGCGCCGAAGCGGTCCTCGAACCGGGCGATGACGGCCTGGGTGAGAGCGATCTCGGGCAGCAGGACCAGCACCTGGGCGGCGGGGTCGGCCTGCAGCGCCGCGGCGACCGCTTCGAGGTAGACCTCGGTCTTGCCCGAGCCCGTCACCCCGTCGAGCAGCGCCGCCTGGAAGCCGCCCTGCGCGACCATGCCGGACAACACCTGCGCCGCCGCCTTCTGGCTGGCGTTGAGGGTGGGGCCGGGACGGGCGGTGTCGGGCTCTGGAAACACCGTCTCCGGCGTATGCAGCTGCACCTCCAGACACCCTTCATCGATCAGACCCTTGACCACGCCGGCGCCGACACCGGCTTTTGCGGCCAACTCCGGGCCCGGCAGAGGGCCTTCGGCGGCGGCGGCCAGCACCTTCTCCCGGGCCGGCGTCATGCGGGCCGGCGCGGTCCCCGTGGCCGCGAGCAGTTTGATCGGCTTCGGCTTCGGCGCCCGCAGCCCGCGCAAGGCCATGGCCAGCGGCTGGCCCGGCAGGTCGACCGAGTACCGCGCGGCCCATTCGACGAAGCGCAGGGTCGCCTCCGGCATCCGCGGGTCGTCAAGCTGCTCCAGCACCGGTTTGAGCGGCCGGTTGCCGCCGGCCCCCTCGCGCAGGGTTGTAACCACGCCGCGCACGGCGCGCGGGCCCAGCGGCACGGTGACATGGTCGCCGACAGCCAGAGCCATGCCCTCAGGTTCGGCGTAATCGAAAGCCTCGGGCAGCGGCATGGGCAACAGGACGGACGCGATTCGGCTCACGGGTGGCGCCCCGCGTTCCGCCTCGCTAAAACCCCGCGCATGCAACTGTTCCTCGACACCACCGATACCGCCGTCCTGAAGGACCTCGTCACCACCGGCCTCGTGGACGGCGTGACCACCAACCCGACGCTGATCGCGAAGTCCGGTCGGCCCATGGCGGAGGTCATCGCCGAGATATGCGGTCTCGTCGAGGGGCCAGTGAGCGCCGAAGTGGCCGCCATGGACGTCGAGGGCATGCTGGCCGAGGGCCGCAAGCTGTCGGCCATCGCCACCAACGTCGTGGTCAAGGTGCCATTGACGCGCAACGGCCTGATCGCCACGACCGAATTTGCGCACGAGGGCATCCAGACCAACGTCACGCTGTGCTTCTCGGCCAGCCAGGCCCTGCTCGCGGCCAAGGCCGGCGCGTCCTACATCTCGCCCTTCATCGGCCGTCTGGACGACCACGGCGCCGATGGCATGGACCTGATCAGCGAGATCCGCGCCATCTACGACAACTACGGTTTCGACACCGAAATCCTCGCCGCCTCGATCCGCACGCCGGCTCATGTGGCCGCAGCGGCGCTGGCCGGATCGGACTGTGCGACGATCCCGCCGGCAACCTTTGAAGCGCTGTTCAAACACCCGCTGACCGACAAGGGCCTGGAACAGTTCATGGCCGACTGGGCCAAGACGGGCCAGTCGATCCTGTAGGGGGGATCAATACGGCCTTTTCCGGCGAGGTCGCGATCAAGGTCCTCCCCCCCGGGGGAGGTGGCTCGGCTAAGCCGAGACGGAGGGGGATCATCGCCCCGCTGCCTGCCCCCCTCAGTCAGCCCTCCGGGCCGACAGCTCCCCCTGGGGGGAGCAACTGGAGCTTGCCGCCTCGCTATAGACCTGAACGGCCCACCCTCTGAACGGATTGGTAGGAGGTCGCGGCTAACCTTTCCCGGTTACGACCGGGGAAAGAGCATGAGTACGGCCAGGCAGACGGAAACGGCGGGCGAGGAGCTGCGCCGGGTGCTGCGATCCCACCCCGAACTGATTCGCGATGACACCGAATTGCTGGCCGATCTGGGCCTGCGGGTCGACGCGGCAAACCTGGTCGACTTCGGCCCGGCCGCGCTGGCCCGGGTCAGCGCGGCGCACAAGCGCGAGACGACCGTCCGCCGCAAGCTGGAGGCCATGGCGCGGGCCAACTTCTCCGCCCAGGCCCAGACCCATGCAGCGGTCATCGACATTCTGGAGAGCCGCAATCATTCCGACCTTGCGCGGCGGGTCGACGATCTCGCCAGCCTGCGTTTCGGTCTGGTGGCGGCCACGATCGCCATCGAAGGGCCGGGCCGCACGCCGGCCGGCTGGTACGAACTGGTCGAGGGCCAGTCCGACCTGATTCTGGGAGCGGGCAAGCTGTCGCGGATGGGCTTCCACGCCCCCGCGCGCGGATTGTTCGCCGACCGTGGCGAGCAGGTGCGGTCGATGGCCATGGTTCGTATCGCGCTGTGGGAACCCGGCCGCGAAGGCGTGCTGGCCTTCGGCTCACCGGACGGGAAAGGGTTCACCGCCGACATGGGCGCCGAACTGGTCGCCTTCCTGGCCCGGGTGGTCGAGCGGACAGCGGAACGATGGCCGGTGCTGTGATCCTTCTGTCCCCTCTCCCAGAGGGAGAGGGAGGGACCCGACGGCTCGGCCGGCGGGAGGGTGAGGGGTTACGCCCTCGCCGGCATGACCTTACCCCCTCAACCTCCCACCCGCGGTGCGGGCGGGCCCCTCCTTCTCCCCTCGGGAGAAGGTGTCGAAAATGACCACCGCCCGCGAAGCCATGTCCCAATGGCTGGATCATCTCGCCAATGAGCGTCGCGTCTCGCCACGGACCATCGAGGCCTATCTGGGCGCCGTCTCGCCCTGGCTGACGTTTCTGGAACGGCACCGGGCCGAGAGCCTGTCGGCCGCCGCCATGGGGACCGTCACGCCTGCCGAACTGCGCGCCTATCTGGCCCATCGGCGGGACGGCGCGCGGCCGCTGTCGGCGCGGTCGGTGTCGCAGGCCCTGTCTGCCGTGCGGTCGTTCCATAGCTTCCTCGACCGCCGGCTGGGCATCGCCAACGCAGCGCTCGCGCTGGTGAAGGGGCCGCGGGTGAAACCATCCGCCCCTCGCCCGGTGACCGAAGACCAGGCCCGCGGCCTGATCGAGGAGGCCGCCGGCGATCCTGACCAGGAAGGCTGGGCCGCCTTGCGCGATGAAGCCGTGCTGACCCTGCTGTGGGGCTGCGGGCTGCGGATTTCCGAAGCCCTGTCGCTGAAGCGATCAGACGCGCCGCTGGGCGACAGCCTGCGCATCACCGGCAAGGGCTCGAAGACGCGGATCGCGCCGGTGCTGCCGGCGGTGCGGGAGGCGGTGGACGCCTATCTGGCCGCCCTGCCCTTCGCCCTCGACCCGGAGGAGCCGCTGTTCCGCGCTCACAAGGGCGGGCCGCTGAGCCCGCGCCACGTCCAGGCGACGATGCAGCGGCTACGGGGCCGCCTGGGCCTGTCAGACCGCGCCACGCCCCACGCCCTGCGCCACAGCTTCGCCACCCACCTGCTGGGCGCCGGCGCTGACCTGAGGTCGATCCAGGAGTTGCTTGGCCACGCCAGCCTCTCGACAACGCAGAAGTACACCGCGGTGGATGCGGCGGGGCTGCTGGGAGCGTATGCGAAGGCGCATCCGCGGGCGTAGGGACAGACACCGCCGGGTGACTGTCCCTGAGCGGCGCCCTACGCCTGCATCGTCCAGCCCTCGACCCCCATGGCCGCCTGGCGCAGGGCCTCGGAGCGGGTGGGGTGGGGGTGGCAGGTGCGGGCGACGTCTTCGGACGAGGCCGAGAATTCCATGGCCACGCAGTATTCGGCGATCATGTCGCCGACGTTGGGACCGATCATGTGCACGCCGAGAATCCGGTCGGTGGTCGCGTCGGCCAGCACCTTCACGAAGCCTTCGCCCTCGTGGTTGATCCTGGCGCGGCTGTTGGCTGTGAAGGGGAACTTGCCGACCTTGTAGGCAACGCCCGCGGCCTTCAGCTCCTCCTCGGTCTTGCCGACCGTGGCGACCTCTGGGGCGGTGTAGATGACGCCCGGGATCAGGTCGTAGTTCACGTGACCCGCCTTGCCGGCGATCAGCTCGACGCAGGCGACGCCTTCGTCCTCGGCCTTGTGAGCCAGCATCGGGCCGCTGGTCACGTCACCGACCACCCAGACGCCGCCGACACCGGTCTTGAAGTGGTCGTTGGCGATGACGCCGCGCTTGTCGGGCGTGACGCCCACCGTCTCCAGGCCGAGCCCTTCGGTGAACGGCCGCCGCCCGATGGCCACCAGCACGTAGTTGGCCGCCAGTTTGACGGGCTCACCCCCCTTGACCGGCTCCATGGTGATCTCGACGCCGCTGGCGCTGGCCGCCGCGCCGGTGACCTTCTGGCCCAGCTGGAACTTGAAGCCCTGTTTGGTCAGGCTGCGCTGGAAGGTTTTGGCGGTTTCCTCGTCAATGCCCGGGCAGATGCGATCGAGATACTCGACCACGGTCACCTCGGCGCCCAGGCGGCGCCAGACGCTGCCCAGCTCGAGGCCGATGACGCCTGCGCCGATGATCACCAGATGGCCGGGCACCTCGGAGAGCGACAGCGCGCCCGTTGAGTCGACAATGCGCTTGTTGTCGACCGTGACGCCGGGCAGCGGCGTGGGTTCCGAGCCGGTGGCGATGATGATGTTCTTTGCCTCAAGCGTCGTCTCGGCGCCGTCGATGGCCTTGACGACGACCTTTCCGGGCCCGTCGATGCGGCCCCAGCCCTTGATCCACTCGACCTTGTTCTTCTTGAACAGGAACTCGATGCCCTTGGTCAGGGCCGTCACGCTCTCCGTCTTCTGGGCCATCATCTGGACCAGGTTCAGCTTCGGCTTCACCTCGATGCCCAGCGTGGCGAACTCAGGGCCGGACGCAGCGGCGTAGAGCTCCGACGCGTGCAGCAGCGCCTTTGAGGGCATGCAGCCAATGTTCAGGCAGGTGCCGCCGAGAGTCTCGCGGCCCTCCACGCAGGCGACTTTCAGGCCCAATTGCCCCGCTCGGATCGCCGCGTTGTAGCCGCCGGGGCCGCCCCCGATGATGACGACGTCGTATTGGGCCATGGGTAGAGCCGCCTGTTCGCTGTGCGCACAACATATGGGGCGTGCTCGCCCCCTGCGCGAGGCGGTTTAAGGCGCCGGGCCCCTAGGTCAACATGGCGAGGGCAAAAAGCCGTGAGGCGGCGCGGGTTCAGGCCCGCACCGCCTCCGGAAACAGACGATCGACCGGACTACTTGTCCCGTTCGCTCAGCCAGATCAGGACCGCCGTCACAAGCAGCGCGCCCAGCAGATAGATGTGGTGCATCTCCCCGCCGGTGTGCATGGACCCGGCGTAGGTCGGCATCTTGTGCATGAACCACCACAGGACACCCTCGCCGGCGACCGCGAGAATGAAGGTCCCGAAGGCCTTGCCGCCATTGAACAGCCGCATGGCTGTCATCAACAGCAGCACGACAACGATGCCCCAGACGCCCAGCAGCCACCAGGGCGTGGCGTCCAGCATCGGCGTCATTCTCTGAAGGTGAGGCGGAACGGCCTTCAGCTGCCCCATCTTGTGCAGCGCGCCGACACCGCCGATCAGGCCACAAAGCAGCCCATAGACAAGGATCAGGGCGCCGAGCACCCAGCGTAGAAGTTTCATGACGTTTGCTCCCCCGAGCATCGGCCGCTCATGTTGGCGGCCTCTGGAAGGAAGGCTAAAGCCTAAGATGACGTTGCGTCAAATCTGCTCGCCTCTCAGCCTCTGTTAAATTGGGCGTCAGTTTCACCCATCTTCTTTTTGCCAGTAGGCGCGAGAAGGCAGAAAAGAGCCAACAGTGGAGCGCCTTCGACCTTCAACAGAGTGACCAGGGCGGCGCTTTCCACCGGTGAATAGCTGGCGTCGGCCAGTCTCATTCCGACGAACAGCCAGGTGGCCGCGTCGATCGCGAGCGCCGTGGCGCCGATCCAGATCGCGCCGATCGGGTCCCGCCGGACGGTGTTCAACGCCACCAGCCGCAGAACGTCGGCTCCGAAGGCCGGAATCAGCGGCTGCCAAAACCAGGCCGAAGCGCCCAGGGCGAACCAGTGTCCGAGTTCCACACCAAGCAGGTGGGGCGTCCGGTCCCCCGCGAACGTGAGCAGCCGGCGCGTTCCGGTCTCGCCGATGACGCGGTCCAGTTGAGGCGCTGGTCGTTGGGCCGGGTCATCTCATGTTCTGATTGAAGTAGCGGGGCTTGGGCGTGTGCGGGCCAAGGATCGTCGCTACCAGCAGCAGGAAAATGAATTCGGCCACCAGCAGTTGCCAGGCGCCCTCGCGCTCGGCAGCGCTCGCGCCGACCCGCTCCAGGGCCTTGCGGCCGAAATAGAGCCAGGCGCCGCCCTCCACGGCGAGGGCGGCCATGGACCAGCCGACCGCGTCCATGATCGCGTTGCGCGTCTCCCAGGCCGCTCGCAGGCGCATCAGCAGAGCCGGCAGGGCGACAAACCAGGGCAGCCACAGCCAGCCGGCCATCATCGCCGACAGGGGCGACAACACCTCTGGAAGACGCGCGACCAGGTCGTTGATGACGGCTCTGGGCGCCTCGGGCGACAGGAATTTCGCCGCGTGCGGGAAGGCGAAGACGAAGGCGAACGCCAGGAAGAACGGCGCCATCCAGATCATCGCCTTGCCGTGCACCTTCTCGAAGGCCGCCAGACCGCCGGTGGCGGGGGTCGGAGGACCCGGCCGAGGCTTGATCCGGCGCGGTCGGGATTTACCGATGTTCCGAACGGCGGCGACCAGGGCCTTCAAGGCATCCAGCACCGGCTGCCAGTTGCTGGGCGGTGGTCCGTCGATGACGGAGTGGTGCGGTTCGTCGTGATCGCCTTTCTCGGGCCGCCCACCGACGATGGGGTCATGATCGCCGCTCATCGCCCGGCGCCGATCAGCGCTGCACCGAACACGGCGATCACAAGGAAGCCGAGCAGCAGGCCGAGGAAGGCGGTGACCGTGAACTTCTTGCGTAGCCTGGACCAGGCGAAGCCGCCTGTCGGATCTGTGACGGCCCAGAAGATCGACGGCGCGGCCGAGGAGACGGCCTCAGGGTGCTCACGCCATTTCAGCGCTTCGGGGTTTTCGATGCGACAGCCTGTCAGGATCTCGCGGGCAGCCAGCAGATCCTCTTCGATCACACACAGGCGGTAGCCCCCCATGGCCTGGCCCAGCAGGAAGTTGGTTTGGCCCATCTGCGCTTCGGGCACGAGCGACATGATGCCCGCCGAGTCGAGCCGGGTGGCCGCGATCCGGGCTTCCTGCAGATCCGCGTAGCGGGCGACCGATACCAGCCCCATGTCCCCTCCGCCTTGGCTGGGCGGAGGATGGACTGGAAAAGGTCTACACGTCCAGCAGCAGGCGCTGCGGGTCTTCGATGGCTTCCTTGACCTTGACCAGGAAGGTCACCGCGCCCTGGCCGTCGACGACGCGGTGGTCGTAGCTGAGGGCCAGGTACATCATCGGCCGGACCACGACCTGGCCGCCGACGACCATCGCCCGGTCCTTGATCGCGTGCATGCCCAGGATGCCCGATTGCGGGGCATTGAGGATCGGGGTCGACATCAGCGAGCCGTAGATGCCGCCGTTTGTGATCGAGAAGGTGCCGCCCTGCATGTCCTCGATAGCCAGGTGGCCGTCGCGGGCCTTCTTGCCCAGAGCGCCGATAGCCTTTTCGATCTCGGCCAGGCCCATGCCGTCGGCGTCGCGAACGACCGGAACCACGAGGCCTTTCTCGGTGCCGACAGCGATGCCGATGTCGTAGTGATTCTTGTAGACGATGTCCGTGCCGTCGATCTCGGCATTGGCGGCCGGGATATCCTTCAGCGCCTGCACGCAGGCCTTGGTGAAGAAGCCCATAAAT
>JBKJII010000157.1:0-8500 GCA_046598505.1 Caulobacter sp.
CCCGGAACGATTCGAACGTCCGACCCTCAGATTCGTAGTCTGATGCTCTATCCAGCTGAGCTACGGGCGCGCTTGGCCGCGAACGGCGAGGGCGGGTATCTAGCGGAGAGGGGACGAGGGGGCAAGGCCCTGAAGGGGGGTTTTCGGCGTTGTCACGCCGGTGGCCTGTAGAACACCGCGTGCACGGGGCTTTCGTTCGCGCGGGCGCCGGGGCAGGGTGCGCCACGACACCCGAGATCGCTCCCGACGTCGCCTGTGAGTTTCCATGATGCTGTTCCCGTTCCGGTCCATCCGCGCCCTTGCGGCCGTTGTCGTCGCGGCGAGCGTGGGCCTGTCGGCATGTGCGGACGGCGGCTGGGGCACGTCCGGCGCGGCCGGTGCCGCGACGCGTCCGGCCGCCGAGGCCCCCGCGGCGCGCGGTCCCTTTGTGGCCGCGGCCAATCCGCTGGCGGTCGAGGCGGGGCTGGCGGTGCTGCGCCGGGGCGGCTCGGCCGTGGATGCCGCCGTGGCGATCCAGGCAGTGCTGGGTCTGGTGGAGCCGCAGTCGTCCGGTCTGGGCGGCGGCGCGTTCATGATGGTGTTCGATGCGGCCAGCGGCGAGGTCACCGGCTATGACGGACGCGAGACCGCACCGGCGGCGGCGACGCCCGAGCTGTTCTTCGAGAACGGGCGGCCCCTCGGCGTCGGCGATGCGATCCTCAGCGGCCGGTCGACGGGCGCGCCGGGGGCCGTGGCCATGCTGGCGATGGCGCAGAAGGCGCACGGCACCCTGGCCTGGAACAGCCTGTTCGGCGATGCGGAACGGCTGGCGCGCGACGGCTTTGTGGTCAGCCCCCGTCTGGCCGGGATGATCGCCATGACCCGGGGCCAGGCGCGGAGCCGCTGGGCCAATGCCTATTTCACCAAGCCGGACGGGACGCGTTACGTCGCGGGCGACGTGCTGAAGAACCCGGCCTATGCCGAGACCGTGGCCGAGCTGGCGGCGGGTGGGGCCGAGGTCTTTTACCGGGGCCGGGTCGCGCGCGAGATCGCCGCGACAGTGGCCCAGGAGCCCCGGCCCGGGGCCCTGAGCACCGGAGACATCGCCGCCTATGCCCCGATCGAGCGCGGGGCCCTGTGCCGGCCCTACCGGATCTATGTCGTCTGCGTGCCGCCCCCGCCGTCCAGTGGCGTAGCCCTGCTTCAGCTTCTGGCCATGGCCGAGCGAACGCCCGATATCGACGCCGGCCCTGACAGCGCGGCCGCCTGGACCGCCTTCGCCCAGTTGCAACGGCTGATGTACGCCGACCGGGATCGATATGTCGGCGATCCCGGCTTTGTCGGCGTGCCGGTGCAGGGCCTGCTGGACCCGGATTATGTCGCCAGCCGCGCCGCCCTGGCTCCGGCATTGACCGGGGCCGCCGAGCCGGGGGTGCCGCCTGGCGGTGTGCTGGCAGGACTGGACGCCACCCATGAGCCGGCGGGGACGTCCCATTTCGTCGTCGTGGACGCCCGGGGCAATGCGGTCAGCATGACGACCACGGTCGAGAGCATCTTCGGCTCGGGCCGGATGGCGGCAGGCTTTTTTCTCAACAACCAGCTGACCGATTTCTCCTTCACCCCCACGCGTACAGACGGCGGTCCGGCAGCCAATGCCGTGGCGGCGGGCAAACGGCCGCGCTCGTCGATGTCGCCGGTGATCATTCTGGACCGTCATGGCCGGCTGGTGGGGGCCCTCGGGTCGCCGGGCGGGCCGTCGATCCTAGCCTACAACGCCAAGGCCCTGATCGCCATGCTGGACTGGGGGCTACCGGTGCAGGCGGCGTTCAACCTGCCCAATCTGGTGGCCAAGGGCGACGGCTTCGGCGCGGATACCGACCGGTTCTCCGAGGCACTGCGTACCGGGCTGGCGGCGCGCGGGATCGTTCTCAGGCCCAATGCGAGTGAAAACTCGGGACTGCACGGCGCGATCTGGCGTCAGGGAGCCACGGGCTGGCGCTGGGACAGTGGTGCGGACGACCGGCGCGAAGGCGTGGCGCGCACAGGGGAATAGGGATTTAGGGAATAGGGCTTAGGGCTTGGGGCTTAGGGAGAGGTCTGGGAAGTGCCCATGCCGGTGACCCGACAGGCGATCGTCAATCATTACTCCCTACTCCCTGGTCCCTACTCAGGCTTGATCGACAGCTGGAAGGCGATCAGCCCTTCGGACACGTCGGTGTCGACGCCGTAGCCGGCGCGTAAGCCCTCGGTCTCGATCTCGCGGTAGACGACGCTCAGTGAGCTGTGCACCGGTCCGCGGCGCATGGCCACGCCCAGTGAAGCGTCGCCGAGGAAATTGCCCGAATCCTGGCTGACGCCGGAACGCGCGTAATCGCCGTCGCGGGTGCGGGCGAAATTATAGCCCAAGGCGCGACCGGATCCGGCGGCATAGAGATACCAGCGGGGCCGTTCGCCGAATTCCGTACCGCCGTCGGGGACCAGCCGGTTCAGATTCCGCCCGATCCGCAGGGTGGCTCCGGCCTCGGTCGTGCCGCCGCGCGATCCGACACCCACGCCGAGGTGCGGTGTCAGGGTGACATCCAGGCCGGACGCCGTCTGGCCGAGGCTCTCGGTCCAGCCTCGCGTATAGGTCAGGTCGTAGTGCTCCATGTCCCAGGTCGCGGCATCCAGCGGTCCGGGCGGCAGGGGCGAGCCGTCCTGACGGCGAAGCGGCCCTTCGGTGCGCAGACGCAGGCGATCGTCGAACCGTGAGGACTCGAACCAGACGTCCCGGCTGGATGCGGCCCATTGCGAAGAGCGGTCCCGCTCCGGGGCATATCCCGTCCAGCCGTCGTCGTTCTCCCAAGGAGCAACACTGGCGTATCGGTCGTCCCGATCCAGCCGGGTCAGCAGGCCCGCAACAGTGGTCGGACGCTCGGGTGCGACCCTCCAGGGGTCGGATGAGGTTGCCCGGGCGGACGAGGCGTCCTGCGAGTCGGCTGCGAACGCCGGGACCGCCAGGGCCACAGTCGCCAACACTCCGGCCAGGATCGCCGCTTTACGCATCAACGGTACCTCCCAGACCCGTTAACGAACGCATCCCTGCACGATCCGGGCCGTTCCGCCAACCTCGATTTCAGTCTCGATGTCCGGGGCACGAAACGTGAGCGTAAGGATGACGGTCCGCAATCGGCCAATCCTGGCGCGCGAGTTGCGGGCCTGGCCTATTGGCAGGCCAGGCACTCGTCATAGTCGGTGCGGGCGGCCGAGAAGAGGTCCGGCTGGTTGGGATCGACCTCGGCCTCGACCTTGTCCTCTGCACCGGCGAAGGCGGCCCGTTGGATCGACTTGGAGCGCAGGTAGTAGAGCGATTTGACGCCCTTCTCCCAGGCGGACCAGTGCAGCATGTGCAGGTCCCATTTGTTGACGTCGCCCGGAATGAACAGATTGATCGACTGGGCCTGGCAGATTTCCGGCGAACGATCGGCCGACAGTTCGACGATCCAGCGCTGGTCCAGTTCGAAGGCGGTCTTGAAGATAGCCTTCTCGTCATCGTTCAGCGCGTCGAGATGCTGCACCGAGCCCTCGTGTTCTAGGATCGAGGACCAGACTTCGGTCGTGTCGATGCCCTTCTCGCCCAGCAGGCGTTCCAGATAGGGATTCTTGACCGCGAACGAGCCCGACAGGGTCTTGTGCGTATAGATGTTGGCCGGGATCGGCTCGATGCCGGCGCTGGTGCCGCCACAGATGATCGAGATCGAGGCGGTGGGGGCGATGGCCAGCTTGTGGCTGAAGCGCTCCATGACGTTGCGGTCGGCGGCGTCGGGGCAGGGCCCCTTCTCCTGCGCCAGCTTGACGCTGGCCTTGTCGGCCTCGCGGCGCAGATGCTTGAACAGCCGCATGTTCCACGACTTGGCCAGGGCGCTCTCGAACGGCACGTTCTGGGCCTGCAGGAAGCTGTGGAAACCCATCAGGCCCAGGCCCACCGAGCGCTCGCGCTGGGCGGCGTAGACCGCGTGCTTGGCGTCGATCGGCGCGCGCTGGATGAAGTCTTCCAGCACGTTGTCGAGGAAGCGCATCACGTCCTCGATGAAGCGCGGCTCGTCGCGCCATTCGAGGAAGCTTTCGGCGTTGACGCTGGACAGGCAGCAGACGGCCGTGCGCTCAACGCCCAGGTGGTCCTTGCCGGTGTGCAGCATGATCTCGGAGCAGAGGTTCGACTGGCGAACCTTGAAGCCCAGATCTTTCTGGTGCTGCGGCATCGCCTTGTTCACGTGATCGCTGAAGATCAGGTAGGGCTCGCCGGTCTGCAGGCGCAGCTCGAGGACCTTGGTCCACAGCGCGCGGGCGTCGACTTCCTTGAGAACCTCGCCGGTCTTCGGCGACCGCAGTCCGAACTTCGCGCCGTCGCGCACCGCGAACATGAACTCGTCGGAGATCGAGATCCCGTGGTGCAGGTTCAGCGACTTGCGATTGAAGTCGCCCGACGGCTTGCGGATCTCGAGGAACTCCTCGATCTCGGGGTGGTGGATGTCCAGATAGACCGCCGCCGATCCGCGACGCAGGCTGCCCTGGCTGATGGCCAGGGTCAGGCTGTCCATCACGCGGATGAAGGGGATGATGCCGCTGGTCTGGCCGGCGCCCTTGACCTTCTCGCCGATGGACCGGACGCCGCCCCAGTAGGTGCCGATGCCGCCGCCGTTGGCGGCCAGCCAGACGTTTTCGTTCCAGGTGCCGACGATGCCGTCGAGGCTGTCGCCCACCGAATTGAGGAAGCAGCTGATCGGCAAGCCGCGGTTCGCGCCGCCGTTGCTGAGCACAGGCGTCGACGGCATGAACCACAGGCGGCTCATGTAGTCGTAGACGCGCTGGGCGTGATCGGCGTCGTCGGCGAAGGCCGTGGCGACCCGGGCGAACATGTCCTGATAGGACTCGCCGGCCAGCAGATAGCGGTCTTCCAGCGTCGTCCGGCCGAAGTCGGTCAGCAGGGCGTCGCGGCTGCGATCGACCTCGACCTTCCGAACGAGCGCCAGTTGCGGCTTCTCGCCGGACAGCCAGGCGGTGTCGCCCGCTGCTTCGCCGAGAGGAATTTGCCGAGCCGCTTCACCCATCATGACCCAAAATCCGTGACCAATCAGCGGGTTCGCCAGACAGACAGTCTGCCTGCGAACCCCTACATGTTGTGGGCGTTAGCCCCCTGAACCCACTATATGGGGCCATGAGCCCTAATGACTCGTCAACGGCCAGATGGCGCATAACGGAAACATTTTTGTCATCTGACCCCCTTGCGGCCGAGCGACACGCGATGCCGTAAGGTGTTCGCCAAACTCGCGTCACAGGAGATGCGTCCATCCGACGCGCTCGCCTCGGGGTGTCAAGCGATCCCGTCATTCTTCCACAGGAACGTTCATGTCATGCTCGGTCGAATGACACCGAAACAGCTCTACGCGCAGAAGCGACTGACCGCCGCCGAGGCCGCCAGCCGGATCGAATCCGGCGCGCGCATCTCCATGGGCATGGCGCTCGCCGAACCGCCGGCCATCCTTGCCGCCATCGCCGCCCGCGCCGAGGCGAACGAGATCGACGAGGTGAAGCTGTTCTATTTCCACTCGACGCCACACGCCGGGATGACGGTGCTGCGCTACGAGCTGATGGATCGCATCCGGCCGCATTGCTTCTTTCTGGGTCCCATCGAGCGGATGCTGCTCAAGCGCGGCGAGGCGGAGGGCAAGCGGACGATCGACTTTGTGCCGGGCGCCTTCAGCCAGGCGCCCCGCCTGATGACCGACCCCGCGCCGATCGACTTTCACGTCACCGCCGTCTCGCCGATGGACAGGCATGGCTATTTCAGCTTCGGCCCGAGCAATGACTACGGCTCCGCCGTCGCCCGCTGCGCGCGGCAGACGATTGTCGAGGTCAACAAGCACACCCCCCGCGTCCGCGGCGGCATGATCCACATCAGCGAGATTGACGGCATCGTCGAGAACGACCTGCCTCTGTTCGAAAACCCCGACAGGCCCGCGGCCGTCGAGGACGACGCCATCGGCCGGATCATCGCCGGCCTGGTCGAGGACGGCTCCTGCCTGCAGATGGGCATCGGCGCGCTGCCCGACGCGGTCTGCGCCGCGCTCACCGGGCATCGCGACCTGGGCGTCCACACCGAGCTGTTCTCCCCCGGCCTGGTCGCGCTGATGAAGGCGGGCGCGGTGACCAACAGCCGCAAGGTCACCGATCCAGGCCTGTCGATCTTCACCTTCGCCCTCGGCGACAAGGCGCTCTACGACTTCATTGACGACAACGCCGCCGTGGAAAGCCGTCCAGTGGCCTGGGTCAACGATCCGGCGGTGATCGCCCGCAACGACCGCGCGGTGTCGGTCAACGCCACCCTGCAGATCGACCTCTCCGGCGCCTGCAATTCCGAGCACCTGGCCGGCAAGCAGTTCAGCGCCGCGGGCGGGCAGCTCGACTTCGTGCGCGGCGCCTATGCCTCGAAGGGTGGCAAGTCGATCATTGCCTGCCATTCGACGGCGAAAGAGGGGACCCTGTCGCGCATCACCACCCGGCTGGACGGTCCGGTCACCACCCCGCGCAACGACACCCACATCGTCGTTACCGAGTTCGGCTGGGCTGACCTCAAAGGCAAGTCGACGGCAGAGCGGGCGAAAGCGCTGATCAGCCTCGCCCATCCGAAATTCCGCGATGAGCTGACGGCCGCCGCCAGGACCCAGGGCAGCCTGTAGGCTTGCGCTGCGGGTCCATCGTTCGTATCTGCGCGGCTGTCACTGGGGAGTAGCCGGCTGCATATCCAGCAGCGGGTGCGTCAACAAACTTGGAGCCGCCGGCTCCATGGCGCATCCAGCCCAATCGGGGTTGGCGAGACTTTTGGCTTTCGCGTGCGGTCAGCGGGACCGGAGCGCGGAACGCCATTGGTCTGTCTACCGGTCCCGCCAGGACAAGTTCATGGAAGCCTTCCTCGTCTCCACCGGCCTCGTGGCCATCGCTGAAATCGGCGACAAGACCATGCTGCTGGCCATCGTGCTGGCGGCGCGGTTCCGCAAACCCTGGCCGATCCTGGCCGGCATTCTCGTCGCGACGCTCGCCAACCACGGTCTGGCGGCGACCGTCGGCTCCGTCGCCGGTCACGCCTTGCGCGGGCCATGGGTGCACTGGGTGCTCGGCGCGCTGTTCCTCGGGTTTGGCGCCTGGGCCCTGATCCCGGACAGGTTCGAGGACAGCGACGCGCCATCGACCGTCCGCGCCGGATCGGTGTTCCTCACGACTGTGATCGCCTTCTTCTTCGTGGAGATGGGCGACAAGACCCAGATCGCCACCGTGGCCCTGGCGGCCCGGTTCCATTCGATTCTGCTGGTGGCGGCGGGCACCACCGTCGGCATGATGCTGGCGAACGGACCGGCGGTCTGGCTGGGAGAAGCCACCGCGACGCGCCTGCCGTTGAAGTATATCCGGTGGGCGGCCGCCGCGACGTTCGCGGCGATCGGCGTCTGGATCATGGTTGCGGGTTAGCGAGGACGCATTGAAGAGCAGGGCGGTGATCGCGGGGCTGGCCTATTTCGCCTGGGTGTTCGCCTTCGCCTTCGCGGTGGGCGTCCTTCGGGTCCTGGTGCTGGCGCCACGGCTAGGCGAGGTCGGCGCGGTGCTGGTCGAGCTGCCCCTGGTCCTGGCGGTGTCCTGGTGGTCCTGTGGCGTGCTGGTGCGCCGGTTCGCGGTCGCGACATCGATCGCGGACCGGCTGATCATGGGCGGCGCTGCCTTTCTGGTCCTGCAGATTGCCGAAGCGTTTCTCGCGGCCTTCGCTTTTGGCCGGGCACCGTCAGCTTACCTGGCGGCGCTGGTCACGCCGGCGGGGCTGATCGGGCTTTCCGGCCAGATCGTCTTCGCCCTGATTCCTTTGGTCCGTCGACGCCGCTATATCAGCGAGACGCTTCGAACCGCAGGGACGCCCCATGACTGACGCCGCCAAGCCCGCCTATGTCATCCTGATCCGTGAGCGGATGACCGACCCCGCAGAGTTCGCCACCTACGGACAGAAGGCGCGGGAGGCGAGGGGCAGTCACGCGATCACGCCACTGGCCTTCTACGGTCGGCAGGAGGTGCTGGAGGGGCCTGACGTCGAGGGGGCGGTGATCATGCATTTCCCCAGCTTCGCCGAAGCCCAGGCCTGGTACCGCAGTCCGGCCTACCAGGAGGCCCTCAAGCATCGCCTGGCCGGGGCCGAGTACCGGGTGATGATCGTCGAGGGCGTCTAGAGTCGCCTCCTGCCGTCATCCTGCGGACAAGTCCGGGGATGACCGGGATGGCTGGCAGGGATTTGGGATTTCACGCCGCCTAAGCGATTGAAATTCCGCGCCTTCATCCCGCCAACGCATCAGCGCAAATCAATCTGCGCCCCACCCCTCCAGCCGCCCCGCATACTCCCCTCATCCCGCTGCAGGGGAGGGCGCCTCGGCCAGGCGATCCGATGCGGTGGCGGGACGGGGTTCGAGCGGGAAGCTCTGCCGGCGCCAGGTGTTCAGGTCCCTCC
>JBKJII010000189.1:0-14339 GCA_046598505.1 Caulobacter sp.
GGTTCCGGCGCGGTTTCGGGATCCGATGCCATGTCGGTGATCAGATCGGTGCCGGCGTTCGAAGTCAGCAGGATCAGGCAGTTCTTGAAGTCGATGAAGCGCCCTTCGGAGTCGTTCATGAACCCCTTGTCGAACACCTGGAAGAACATCTCGTGGACGTCAGGGTGGGCCTTCTCGACTTCATCGAGCAGCACCACGCTGTAGGGGCGTCGCCGCACAGCTTCGGTCAAGACGCCGCCCTGGCCGTAGCCGACATAGCCGGCCGGTGCGCCCTTGAGCGTTGAGACGGTGTGAGCCTCCTGGAACTCGCTCATATTGATGACGATCAGGCTGTCATCACCGGAATAGAGCAGCTCGGAAAGCGCGTGCGCCGTCTCGGTTTTGCCCACGCCTGAGGGCCCGCAGAGCATGAAGACGCCCACCGGCTTGTTCGGATTGTCGAGCCGGGCGCGGCTGGTCTGGATGCGTTTGGCCAGCGCGTCCATTGAGTGGTCCTGACCGACGACACGGGTCTTCAGCTGGTCGGCGATGCGCAGGACCGAGGCGATCTCGTCCTTGACCATCCGGCCGATGGGAATGCCGGTCCAGTCGCCGACCACGGCGGCCACGGCGTTGGCGTCGACCTCGGCGAACACCATCGGCGCGTCACCCGCGTTGGCTGCCTGGGCGTCGAGCGCGGCCTGCAGGGCGGACTGGTCCGCGCCGGGGTCGCCGGCGAGCGCAGCGCGTTCGGCGATCACGGCTTCAAGCGCGACCTTCTCGGATTCCCACTGCGCCTCGACGGCTTCCAGAGCGGCTTTTGCCTCGGCCATCTTGACGTTCAGGTCGTCGATGCGGGAGGCCGGGCCATAGCGGCCGTCGGCTTCGCGGGTGGCGATCTCCAGCTCGGTCTGCAGCAGCTCAACCCGGCGGCGGGCGTTCTCCACCGGGGCCGGTGTCGCGTGCTGCGAGACGGCGACGCGAGCGCAGGCGGTGTCGAGCAGGCTGACCGCCTTGTCGGGCAGCTGGCGCGCCGGGACGTATCGCTGCGACAGCTTCACGGCCGCTTCGACGGCTTCGTCCAGCACCACGACGCCGTGGTGCTTTTCCATCATCGGGGCGACCGAGCGGATCATGGCCACGGCGTTGTCGGTTTCCGGCTCGCCGACGTTGACCGTCTGAAAGCGGCGGGTGAGGGCCGGGTCCTTCTCGAAATACTGGCGGTACTCGGCCCAGGTCGTGGCGGCGATGGTCCGCAGCCGTCCGCGGGCCAGGGCGGGCTTGAGCAGATTGGCCGCATCGCCGGTGCCGGCCTGGCCGCCCGCGCCGATCAGGGTGTGGGCTTCGTCGATGAACAGGATGATCGGGACGGGCGAGGATTCGACCTCGTCGATGACCTGGCGCAGGCGCTTTTCGAACTCTCCCTTCACACTGGCGCCGGCCTGCAGCAGGCCGATGTCGAGCGAGCGCAGGGTGACGTCCTTCAGGCTGGGCGGCACGTCGCCGTCGACGATGCGCCGGGCGAAACCCTCGACCACGGCTGTCTTGCCGACGCCGGCCTCACCCGTGAGGATCGGGTTGTTCTGGCGACGGCGCAGCAGGATGTCGACGACCTGGCGGATCTCCGCGTCGCGACCGACGATCTTGTCGATCTCGCCCTTGCGGGCCTTCTCGGTCAGGTCGATGGAGAAGCGCGCGAGGGCCTCGCCGTCTCCGACCGGACCGGCGCTCTCGCCGCCGCTCGCCTGGGGCATGGAGCCGCCGCTGGTGTCGCCGGCCGTCTCGGTCGAGGCGCTGACGATCGCGTCGAGAGTATCGCCCAGCTTGCCGACTTCGATCTTGCGCCACTCAGCCGACATCGCCACCAGGGCGTTGCGCAGCGTCGGCGTCTTGAGCGCGGCGTAGAGCAGGTGGCCGGAGCGGACCTTGGACGCGCCGAACTGCAGGGAGGCGTAAAGCCAGCCCTTCTCGGCGGCTTCCTCGACGGTCGGCGAGAAGTCGGACACGGCTGTGGCGCCGCGCGGCAGACTGTCCAGCGCGGCGACGACATCGCGCGCCAGCGTCGCGTCATCGATGCGGAAATGGCTGCGGATCTGGGCCAGGTCGCCGCCGGAATCCTGCAGCAGCACATGGACCCAGTGCGCCAGCTCGACATACGGGTTGCCGCGCATGCGACAGAAGCCCGTGGCCGTCTCCAGCGCCTTCAGGCAGGTCGGGTTCAACCGCCCAAACAACGCACCTCTGCTGATTTCCGCCACGCTAGTTCCCCCGTTCAATCATCTGTTGTCAGGCCGCCCGCAGCTTGAGGGACGACTGACGCAACCGCGCGTCCGCGCGAAGCCCGCCGTCCGCTTTCGGACTGATCCAGCTGGACCAGCCGAGCCGGGCGCCCCCGCTCAATCGCATGGGCGCAGCCTTGCCTTCATCGATCTCGAGCTCAAGCTCCCAATCGATATGGCCGGGGCAGAAGGCGCTGATCGCCTCGGCCGCCAGCATGAACTTCTCGCCGCAAGGCGTAAGCGCGTCGTAGGCGACCTGGTCCGCGGCTCGCACGGTCAGGCGGACGGTGTCGTCCGCGACACGCACCCGGCCGCCCATCACGGCGCCGCGTCCGAGTTCCGACAGACCGGTGGCGCCGAGCCGCGTCTGGTCCTCGCCGGCGATGTCGCGCCAGCGGCCGATGAACTCGCGCACGCGCACCGGCGTGCCGAGGATTTGCGACAGTGCGTCCTGCAGCACCGCGGCGTTGCGGCGGCTCGCGAACAGGCCAGCATAGTAGCGGCGCAGATCATTGGTGAAGGCCTGTCGCGCGCCGCTGCCGTCGGTCGCACCGGACAGGGCGTCGAGATAGGCGCCGAACCGGTCGTCCGCCGGACGGTCGGCCTGGGCCGCAGGCTGACTGTCGGCCCAGGCGCGGTAGAAGAACTGCAGCATGCGGTTGCTGATCAGGTCGAGGAAGTCGCCGAACGGGGCCGTCTTGCCGTAGCGCCGTTCGTAGGAGGCGTATTCGGTCAGATGCAGGGGCAGGGGGCCCATCGAGCCGGTCAGGCCGAGGAAGTAGCCGCGCACCCGGTAGCCACCGCGCGCGGTCGGCTCGATGCCTTCCAGCGTCGCCGCCGGAAAGTCCATGGTCGGCGCATGCGCCATCCGCAGAATGTCTTCCGCCGGTTGCCGCGCGCGTCCGATCCGCGGCAGCCGGGGCGCGCGGGCTTCCGCTCCCCGCGCGAGCGCGAAGAAGCCGAACCTGCGGATCGTCCCGGCGGCCGTCTGAAGGAAATTCAGATGGTTGGACGTTGGCTCAGTCTCGGCGGCCAATGCGCGAACTCTCCCTGTTCAGGGCTTTCGAAGCGGGTTTCGAGGAAGCTGTTGACCGACGCGAATTCCGACAGGAACCGGTCAAGGACAGCGGCGAAAAGGAACATGCGGCTGTTCTCGAACGCCGCGTCGTCGAGGCGCAGGCTGAGCGTCAGGCCGCGCACGAAGGCGTGCCGGTCACCGCCCGCCAGGCGCCGCGTCGAGGGACGGGCGGTCAGGGCCAGGACGCCGTCCAGCTGGCGACGCATGGCCGGCTCGTCGGGCCGCGCATAGAGGGCCAGATGGTCCCGTACGGCGGCGGCGTTCTGGGTCGGGTCGCCGCCGGTCAGGGCGGTGTAGTTGGGTGTCAGATGGGCGATGATCCGCCAGGCGGCGTCGGAGAGGCCCATGGGCGGGCGGGGTCGCGACGGGGCACGGACAAAAGCGGCCTCGGACACCGGCGCATCGGTGACCGACAGCGTCCCGCCCCGGCTGCCCAGCCGCAGCAGGTCCGGCAGCTCGCGATTGGTCACCAGGGCGCGGACCGCCAACTCGCGCACCTGCCCCAGCCGGTCAGGGTCCCCCGGCGCCGTCAGGCTGACCCAGGTCTCGCTGCCCAGATAGTCGTTGCGGCCGCGGAGCCGCTGTTCCTTGGTCGACATGCGCCGCAGGCGGAGGCGGCTGGCGTAGAACAGGGCCTGCCGGTCGTAGAGCAGGCTGCCGAAGGCATAGAGCGGCGCCACCGGCCGTGCCTTGCCGCGGTCGTCATGGGCGACCACGTCCAGCAGCCGGTAGACCTCGTAGTCCAGCGGCCGGGTGCGATCAGGCATGATCTGGTGTTCGTGCTGATGCGGATTGACCGGCGTGCGAGCCAGCTGCATCTCGAACAGGTTCACAGCGGGCGAACAGAACAGCCGCAGGGCGTCTGGTGACACCGCGCCGCCCAGAGCCGAGGCGCTGCGCGAGAACAGCAGTACGATCTCGCAGCGCCGGTCACATCCGGCCATGGCCTTGCGCAGACCCTCGAGGCGCACGAACAGGAAGCGCTCGGGGCAGGCGAAATACTCGGTCAGCAGCCGGTAGCCGCGGAACGAACGCCCGTCCGCCGGCAGCACCGCGCAGTCGTCGTCAAACCCGTGCGGCCGGGGCAACGGCAGGCGGGCGGCGGCGGAGCCCTGACCGACCACCGCCAGGGTGTCGCCCAGCATCTGGCGATAGAGTTCGCCGGGAATGGTCTCGGGGCCGTTCAGGTAGAGCGGCAGGCTGTCGAGGTTCAGGTCCGAAAGGGCGGCTTCGCCCGTCGCCTCGATCACAATGCGCAGCGCCGCCTCTGCCCGCACGCCCGCGCGGGCGGCATGGACGGCGGCGGCGGCGCGGGAGGGCAGGTACTCCACCTCCGCAAGCCGGATCGGCCACAGGTCGACGGCCTGGCTCGTACGGAAGCGGCAGGGGGTCTCCTGACCCGGCGCGGTCACGGACATCTCGGTCAGGCGCTCGACACGCGGTCCCGTCGCCAGATTGGGATCGGCGCCGTTGGCGCTGAAGGCGATCACGCCGATGGCCGGGGTGGGCGAGACGTAGCTCGGCTGGATGGCGCTCAGCAGCTGCTGGGTGAATTCCGGGAACTGGTCGTCCAGCTTGAGCTGGACGCGCGCCGCGAGGAAGGCGACCCCTTCGAGCAGGCGCTCGACGTAAGGATCCGGCTCGTCAGGAAACTTCGGGCCAAGTCGGCCGGCGACGCTTTCGTTTTCCTCGGCGAATTCGCGGGCGGTTTCGCGGAGATAGGCCAGTTCCTCGCTGTAGGCGGCCAGCAGGCGGGGATCCATGGCGCTAGTCCCGCACGTTTACAGAACCGGTGTCGGCCTCGACATCCGTCAGCAGCCGGACCGCGGAGTCGCCGGCCGGGCCGTGGACCTCGCCCTCGATGAGATAGGTGACGGCGTTCTCGCGTTCCCCGGCGGCCCGCGGCGCAACCGTCAGGCTGGCGGGGTCAAGGCGGGGTTCGAAGACGGTGATGGCCTCGTGAATCTGGCGGGCTCGCTGCGTGATCGCCCATTCGGAAACGGCCTGTCCGGCAAGGTCGGGCACACCGTAGTTGACCACGGACCGGGCCACCTGCGGATAGCGTTCCAGATCAACCGAGGCGCCCATGTTGGTGGTGTTGAGCAGCCAGGCGAGCTCGCGGCGCACGGTGGCTCGCAACGCGCTCTCGCCGAAACGTTCGAGGTCCGGCACCGTGTAGAAGCGGAGGGCCCCGCGCGAGATATCTGTCGACCCGGCGGTGCGCTCGTCTTCGTCCGTCGCGCCGGAAAGGCCGCTGGGCGCCACGCCGCTGGTCAACTTGTCGAACAGGGTCGGCGTGAAGCGCGGGGCCATCAGCTCACGCCCAGCATCGTCAATCTGCGCAGGGAGAGGAGCGGCAGGTCCTCGCCGTCGCTGAGCGCGAACAGTCGCTGGCCCGCGCCGACATCGCCGAGCGGGCCTGCGCGCCATTCCGTGCCGCGGGCGAGGCGCAAGGCCGGGCTTTCCCCTGCTGCGCCGGGATAGCGGGTCGGCAGGAAAGCCGCTGCCGTCTGCCCCGACCGCAGGGCCAGCTGGACCGGTAGCCAGGCGAGATCACGGAGCTCTGCCGCGCCTTCGCTGTTGATCGCCTCGATCGCCTCGAAGGGCACGAGGCCCCAGCCGCCGGCGATAATCACCTCCAGACAGGGACCGAAGCGGGAGTCGGCGTCGGCGATCCAGAGGAACTTGCGGCCGTCACAGTCGCCGGGCGTGTCGGGCGCGGCGTCGAAGGCCTGATCGCGCAAGGCTTCGGCCTTGGCCGTATCGCCTGCTGCAGCAGCGGTCAGCGCCGCAGCCAGGTCGTCGACCCATGGGGAGGTCGGCACCAGCACCTTGAACGGCTGTTCGCCGGCGAAGGCGGCTTCACGCTGCGCCTCGCCGGCGATCAACTGGTTGCACAGCACGGACAACAGTTCGGCCTGCGGGCTCAGGCTGGCGAGCGCCTTCGCCTGGGCTCTCGCCTTGTCCCACTCGCCGCTGATCATCATCAGCTGCAGCAGGAAGAGCCGTGCGGACTGGTCCGCCGGAGCGGTCCGCACGGTTTGCACCAGCTCGGCCCGCGCACCCTCAAGGTCGCCGGCGGCCAGCAGCTCGTCGGCTTTCGACATCGGGTCAGGCTCCGCGGTGCGTCGTTAGATCGACTTGCCGGCCGCCAGGTCGTAGCCGAATTCCGAAGGCGCGCCGGCGCCGCCGGTTTCCTTCTGCGGCACGTAGGTGACCTTGAAAGTCTTGAAGTTCAGCGCGATCTGTTCGAGCAGCAGCGGTGAGCCCTGATCGCTGTGCGCCTGGACCGACGACACGAGAATATCGCCCAGTTCGATCTTGAAATACTCCAGCTGATCGCCGCCGGCCTTGCGCACCACCAGGGTGCCTTTCTTGATGTGGTCGCCCTTGGTGCAGGACTTCATCAGCACGGGCGTAGAGGCGTCGACCCGCTTGACGATGCTGATATCGCTGACCTGAACCTTGCCCGCGCCTGAGCCGGCGCCGTACTGGCCTGTTCCCGCGTTTTGCATGCCCCAGGACCAGTTCAGGATCTCAATCTCATCCTTGTGCTTGCTGTCCGTGGACTCGCCCTTGATGCCTTCGAGCTTCAGAAATGCGTCTACCTGGGCCATCAATCTCTCCGCTATCGGCTCTCAGCCGGTCGTGTGTCTGTTGCTGTTGAAAAAGCTACTGGCCGGCGCCCTTCAGTTTCGAAACCATGCTGAGCGCGACGTCCATGCCTTCGAACTGGTAGTGCGGCACCAGCCGGAAGACGCCACGGTAGAAGCCGGGGTTGTCTTCGTCGGGCACCACTTCGATCGTGGCGTCCTTCAGCGGGCGACGAGCCTTGACCTCTTCGCTCGAGACCTCGGGCTGACCATCGACATACTGCATGATCCAGCTCTGCAGGTCCTTCTGCAGCTGGGCCTCTTCGCGCGTCGAGCCGACCCAGTCGCGCACGATGCACTTCAGGTAATGGGCGAACCGGCTGGCGGCGAAGATGTAGGGCAGGCGCGCCGACAGGTTGGCGTTGGCGGTTGCCTCGCTGCTGTCGTAGCGGGCCGGCGAGTGCACCGTCTGGCCGCCGACGAAAGTGGCCTGATCGGTGTTCTTGCGGTGTAGCAGCGCCATGAAGCCGGCCTTGGACAGCTCGCCTTCGCGGCGGTCGCTGATGGCGATCTCCGTCGGGCATTTCGCGTCCATCGATCCGTCATCGGTCGGGAACAGCGCCGTCGGCAGACCTTCGACCGTGCCGCCCGATTCCACACCCCGGATGCGGGTGCACCAGCCGTAGGACTTGAAGGCCTCGGTGATGCGGGTGCCAAGCGCGTAGGCCGCGTTGACCCACAGGTGCTTGTCGTGGTCGCCGCCGGTTTCTTCCTCGAAGGCGAACTCCTCGACCGGTTCGCCGTTGGCGCCGTAGGTCGAACGACCCAGGAAGCGCGGCATGGTCAGGGCGAGGTAGCGGCTGTCGGTCGAACTGCGGAACGAGTTCCAGTTGCGGTAGTCGCTGGCTTCGAACTGCTTGGCGATGTCGCGCGGGTTGGACAGCTCCTGCCAGCTTTCCATGCCCAGGATCGAGGGCGCGGCGGCGGCGATGAACGGCGTGTGGGACGCGGCGCCGATCTGCGTCAGCCCCTTCATCATCTCTACGTCGGGGCCGGTGTGGTCGAAATAGTAGTCGCAGATGAAGGCGCCGAAGGGCTGGCCGCCCAGCACGCCGAACTCCGACTCGTAAATCTTCTTGAACAGCGGGCTCTGATCCCAGCCGGCGCCGCGGTACTGGCGCAGAGACTTGCGGGTCTCGTCCTTGGAGACGTTCATCACCCGGATCTTCAGGTCCGTGCCCGTCGGCGAGTTGCCGACCAGGTACCACAGGCCGCGCCAGGCGGACTCGATGGCCTGGAAGTCGGGATGGTGGATGACCTTGTTGATCTGCTCGGTCAACTTGGCGTCGATCGCTGCGCGAATAGCGTCCACGGTGGCGAACACGTCCTCGCCGATGATCTGCGAGTCAGCGAGGGCCTGCTGCGCCAGCGTCTGAACAGCTTCCTCGATGCGCGCGCGCTTGCTGTCCGTGTTGGGCTTGAACTCTTTCTGCAGGAGCGCCGCGAAGTCGTCCGTGGCTTCCGCCGCGACGCCGCTCGTCGTGCCCTGATCAAGCTGTTTAGCCATGTGTCGTCGGACCCCCAGGAAATCGTATTGCGGTGTATCTGAGCGTCTTACTCGGACGCGTCGTCGGCGGGCGGCTTGGCCGCCGCCAGGGATTTCATCAGGTCCGGGTCCTTGAGCACCTTGTCCAGGAGCCCCTGAGCGCCGTCCTTGCCGTCCATGTAGAGCATCAGGTCGTTGAGCTGCTGGCGGGCTTCGAGAAGCTTGGCCAGGGCCGGGACCTTCTTGGCCACCGCGCCGGGCGAGAAGTCGTCCATCGAGGTGAAGGTCATGTCGACCGCCAGCTTGCCGTCGCCGGTCAGGGTGTTGTCGACGTTGAACGCCGCTCGCGGAGCGATGCCGCGCATCTTCTGTTCGAAGTTGTCGATGGAGAAGTCCTCGAACTCACGATCATTGAGTTCTTTCTTCTCGACATGCGACTTGCCGGAGAGATCACTCATCACGCCCATGACGAACGGAAGTTCGACCATCTGGCGCGCGTCGCCGGTCGCGACCTCGTACTCGATATGGACGCGCGGAGCCCGATTTTCCTTGATGAAGCGCTGGCCGCTCTTGCTCGCCATATCAATCCCCCTTGCACGGAAGCCGACAACTTAAGCGGCGGTCCATGGATGCCCTGAAACGACCGTAGATCAAGACTCGCGTTTTCTCAAACGGTTCAATCGCCGTTCTCACGTCTTTCGCTTTGAACGAGAACACGCATCGCATCCGACAGACTGTCCGGCGCGATGTCGCGCAGTACCGTGAGGAAATCGAGATTTACCCAGGCCTGGGCGCGCTTCAGCGCCAGCGGCACCGGGCTGGCGGGCTCATTGCGGGCGTAGTAGGCGCAGATCGCCTCCAGCGCCTTGACCACATCGTCCCGACTGCGAATCGCGCCGACAGCCGCGGCAGGCCCGCCGCCCCCTGATGAGGCAGGCGATTCGTTCGCTCCAGACGAGGCCTCCGTTTCTCCCGCAGGGACCTCGCCCTCGCCGACGAAACCGGCCACGGCTTTCTGCAGTCGCCGCACGGATTGGAACAGCGGCGCGAAGTCGGGCTGGTCAGCCGTTGATCCGGCATGTTGCTTGAAGGCGGCGTCACAACGTTTGACGGCCTCGTTGATCGCCGTCAGATGCGCGAGGCTTTCTATCAGCCGGTCCCTGCCGTCGGCCTGCATCAGCCGGGCGAATCCGACGTTGCTGACTTCGGCTTCACCCGCGAACTGTTCGAGGTCAGCCGCCTTGAAGGCGCCGTGGCGCGAATCGTTGAGCAGCGGGATCGCTTCGAAAGCGGTCAGAAACGAGCGGCGCTGCGCCAATTCCGAACAGCGAGACTTGCGCCCCTGGGCGCCGACGTCGTCGAGCGACGGATAGATCGCGTCCCAGTTCTCCAGCAGGCCGGCCAGGATAGTGGCGGCGCCGGCGACCTGTTCCAGATCGCCCAGCCCGGCCCCCGCGCGACAGAGATAGACCGCGAGCCATAGATCCTTGCTGCGTTTCAGCAGACCGACCACGTCGTCGGTGACCGCGCGCCAGTTCGGTTCGTCGCCGTCGAAGTCCGGACGCTGAATGGATTCAAAGAGGTCGTCGACCGCGAGGCGGTCATTGTCTTCGCCGAGGTCGACTCCCGCAGGGGCGTCCTCCGAGACGGGCGCAAGCAGAGCTTCTACGTCGAGCTGCATAGGATCCTGAATTCCCCCTCGACGGCATGCAGCGCATGGCTTTGATGGGCCATGACGACAGCCGACGCACGGTGGAACATTAGGCCCGCGCGCGATTTCCGCGCAACAACAAAGCCCCTGTGGTTGTGGCGCTTGCTGATCACTGTTCGCCCGGTGCAAACTCGGCGTGAGCCGCGGCGGCGGCGAGGGGGCTGAAACGGGGACCATGGCGCAGCTTTTCAGCCAGACGGGGCGACTGGCATCGGTCGAGGTCGAGTCCCTGAGGGACGCCTTGGCGCTTGAGCGTTTCACCGCGACAAGCCGGCTGAGCGATCCGTTTACGGTCGTCGTCGACGTGCTGGCCCGTTCGCCGATCGACTTCGCGCCCGTGCTCTACAAGCCCGTGTCGATCACCATGGAAGCCAAGAGCCAGGTGGCGCGCTCGTTCCACGGCCTGCTCTTCGCCGTCGAGCGGCATGACGACGACCATACCGTGGTGCGCTACCAGCTAACCCTGCGGCCCTGGCTCAGCGCGCTGCATGAACGCAGCGACGTGCGCATCTTCCAGGAGAAGACGGCGAGGGAGGTGATCGAGGCGGTCTTCTCCGACGCCGGATTCTCCGACTACGACTTCTCGGATGTCGAAGGCGCGCTGACCCGGCGCGAGTTCTGCGTTCAGTATCGCGAGACAGACTTCGCCTTTGTCTCCCGGCTGCTCGAGGACGAGGGGCTCTACTACTATTTCCGGCACGAGCCGGGTCGCCACGTGATGGTCATCTGCAATGGCCCGGGCGGGCACATCGCGCCGCCGAACACGCCCTCCGTCGACTATGTCACCGGTGGCGACCGCGGCCGGCGGCGACTGAACATCTGGCGCTGGTCGGAACGACTGTCGACCTCGGTCGCGTCGGTCGATGTCGGCGAGCACCACTTCTTCACGCCGCGCGAACGCAACGCCGGCGCGGCCCAGCCCGCCGACGACGGGCCCAGCAAGGCGACCGCCGCTGTCTATGACTTCCCTGCGGGTGTTGGAGCGCTGGCTGAGGCCGGCGTGATCAAGGCCGGCAAGCTGCCTGCCGAAAGCCGCCGCGAGGCCGAGATTCGCCTGCAGGGCCTGCGCGCCGAGCATCACCGCTTCATCGGGGAGGGCGACGCGTTCGAGCTGATCGCCGGTGACAAGCTGACTCTGGCGCGCCACCCGCAGGCGATCCTCAACGGCGACTACCTGCTGACCGGCGTGACCCACGTCTTCGCCAGCGAATCCTACCGCTCCAGCGACGCCGAGGACCATGTGCTGGAAGTGCAGCTGGAAGCGATCCCGTTCGCCGTGCGCTGGCGACCGCCGCGTCTGACGCCGCGCCCGCTGGTCGGCGGGCCGCAGACCGCCCGCGTCGTCGGGCCCCTGAAGGACCCGGGACCGACGGACGACACGATCCACACCGACCAGTACGGCCGGGTAAAGGTGCAGTTCTTCTGGGACCGTGACGGCCAGTGGCTGCAGAACAGCTCATGCTGGGTTCGGGTCTCGCAGGGCTGGGCTGACGGCGGGTTCGGCTCGGTCATGCTGCCGCGGATCGGCGAGGAAGTGATCGTCAACTTCCTCGACGGCGACCCCGACCGGCCGATCATCACCGGCCGCGTCTACAACGCCGACAAGATGCACCCCTACGCGCTGCCTGATCGCAAGACGGTCTCGACGATCAAGAGCCGGACGGTCGGCAAGGCGGGCAGCTACCCGGAGGCCGAGGAGCCGCCGAAAGCCGGAGAGCCCGGTTTCAACGAGCTGCGCTTTGAGGATGCCGGCGGCAAGGAAGAGGTGTTCCTGCACGCCCAGCGCGACCGCAAGACCTGGGTGCGCCTCGACCACGAGGAAAAGGTCGGTCGGGACCAGGGCCAGCGGGTCGGCCGCAACCGGTCGTCTGTCGTGCACAAGCACGAGTCGCTGGAGGTCGAGACCGGGGACGAGACGCGGACCGTCAAGAAGGGCTCGCGCAAGACCACGATCCACGCCAACGACACGCTGCTGGTCGAGAAGGGCAACAGCAAGACGACGGTCGACTCGGGCGACTACAGCGTCAAGATTTCCAAGGGCAAGGCGGTCATCGAGGCCAAACAGTCGATCGAGCTGAAGGTCGGATCGACGAGCATCAAGCTGACGCCCGCCGCGATCGAAATGAAGAGCCTGAGCATCAAGATCGACGCCAAGACCGCGCTTTCCGCCAAGGGCGGCTTGACGACGGACCTCAAGGCGGGGCTCTCGTTCACGATCAACGGCATGGTCGTGATGATCAACTAGGGACACGCAGTGACCGGCGACTGGAACAGGGTGAAGTGGACGGAAGCGGGCCAGGTGACCGCCGTACTCGGCTGGCCGCAAGGGCCTGCCGACCCCGCGCCACGCCAGGCGCCGCGCCAGTATTTTGAGGCCCTGACGGCGGCCGGTCGCGGCGAGGATGCGGTGGAATTTCTCGCCCAGGCCCTGCCGCGCTGGGAAGCCGTCGCCTGGGCCGCGCGGTCGGTGCGCGACATCGGCGGCATGGACGCCGAGGCGGACGCCGCCGCGCTGAAGGCGGCGTTGCTGTGGGTGCAGGATCCGAGTGAAAGCCGCCGCCGCGCCGCGTCGGACGCCGCCGAAGCCGCCGAGCCGGACAGCCCCGCGCGGATGGCCGCTCTGGCCGCCTTCTATTCGGGGGGATCCATCGCGCCGCCGGACGGCGAAATGCTGCCCGCCCCGCGCGACGCCGCCGGCCGGCTGGCCGCCGGGGCCATCCTGCTGGCCGCCGCACGCAGCGAAGACATGGAACAGGCGCTGGCCGCCAGCCTGCGCACGGGCGCGGCGATCGCCGCCGGCGAGGCGGCCTGACCGTCATGAGCCTGACTCTCACGATCACCAACATCGAGCAGCTCGACAACGGCGAGAGCAACCGGCTGGTGCTGGACCGCCACGGGGCGGTCATCGGCCGCTCGCCACACGCCGACTGGAGCCTGCCCGACCCGCGCAACTACATTTCCAGCACCCACTGCGAGGTCGAGTTTCGCGACGGCGGCTACTGGCTGGTGGATCGCTCGACCAACGGCCTGTTCGTCAACGGCGCCAAGGAGCGGATGGCCGCGCCACACCAGCTGAAGGACGGCGACGAACTGGCCATCGGCCACTACCGCGTCGAAGCCAAGCTCTCCGGCGCACCCGAGAAGCCGGCCAAGGCCAATACCGTCGGCGGCTGGAACGGCTGGGATCCCGCGCAGCCGGCGCCCAGGCCGCCCGAGCGTGGCGGACTGGGCTTTGCAGACCCGCCGCCGCCCGCGCCGCCACCGCCGCCGGTGGCCTCGGACTGGCAGGTCCAGGCCGCGTCCCCCGACAACGGCTGGGCGGCCGAGCCGGCCGGAACCTGGGGCTCGCCGGCCGCGACGGATGACTGGTCGGCGCCCGGCTCGGCCCTGAGCGGCCGTGGCGCCATGGCCGAATCCTGGACGCCGCCGGCGCCGGCCGCATCGCACGACGTCTGGTCGCAGCTTGAGGAAAGCAACCGCGTGGACTGGGGCCGGGGCGGGTTCGACAGCCGCTGGGGCGCCCCCGCGCCAGCCACCGCTCCGCCCTCCGTCGGCACGGCCGCCGCGCCCGCGCCCGCACCGTCGCCGGCCGACGCGGCCTGGGCCGCGCTGCTCGCCGCCGCCGGTCTCAAGGCCGACGAGCTGGGCCCGCCCGCCAAGGCCGGCGCGACGGCCGGCGCCCTGCTGCACCGACTGACGGCCGGCCTGGTCGTGATGCTGGAGGCCCGCGCCCGGGCCAAGGCCCAGCTCGGCGCCCAGGGCACGGCCTTCAATCCCGACGGCAACAACCCGCTGAAGTTCAGCCGCACGCCCGACCAGGCCCTGGCCCAGTTGCTGGGGCCGCCCCAGCGCGGCTACCTGCCCGCCGAACAGGCCATCGACGACGCCTTCAAGGACCTCCAGGCCCACCAGATGGCCACCCTGGCGGCGATGCAGGGCGCCCTGCGCTCAACCCTCGACCGCTTCTCCCCCCGCGCCATCCGCGACCGCGCAGAAGGCCAGGGCTTCCTGGCGAAGATCCTCCCAGGCGCAAGGGAAGCCGCGTTGTGGAAGGCCTACGAGCGTGAGTTCGAGGGGGTCGTGGAGGGCTCGGACGAGGCGTTCATGGACGTCTTCGCGAAGGCGTTCCGGGAAGCGTACGAGCGGGCGTCGG
>JBKJII010000256.1:0-6496 GCA_046598505.1 Caulobacter sp.
CCACACCCTGCTCCAGGCCCAGAACGTGCCCTTCGAGAGCGCCCTGGCCAAGTCCTGGAACATGCGCCTCTTCAAGCACCTGCGCCGCCAGTGCGACGCGGCCTCCCGCACCCTGGCGGCGGAACGTGGTCCTTGCCCGGACGCCGCCGACCGGGGCGTCATGGAGCGGTTCAGCCACAAGCTGGCCATCGCCCCGACCGCCTCGATCAGCATCATCTGCGGCGGCACCAGCGCCGGCATCGAGCCGATCCCGGCCAACATCTACAGCCACAAGACCCTGTCCGGCACCTTCGCGGTCAAGAACCCCTACCTCGAGCGCCTGCTCGACACCAAGGGCCAGAACACCGCCGGAACCTGGGACAGCATCCTGGCCAACGAAGGCTCGGTGCAGCACCTCGACTTCCTCAGTCAGGACGACAAGGACGTCTACAAGACGGCCTTCGAGATCGATCAGCGCTGGGTGGTCGAACTGGCAGCCGACCGTACGCCGGACATCTGCCAGAGCCAGTCGGTCAACCTGTTCATCCCCGGCGACGTGGATAAGTGGGACCTGCACATGCTGCACTGGCAGGCCTGGGAGCGGGGCATGAAGAGCCTCTACTACCTGCGCTCCAAGTCCGTGCAGCGCGCCAGCCACGCCGGCGCCGAGACGGTCGAGAGCTACAACCTCGAAGTCGGGGAAAAGACCGACTACGACGAGTGCCTCGCCTGTCAGTGATCTTTTGATCCGGCCTTAACCGCCGTCATCCTCGGGCTTGTCCCGAGGACCCACGCACGCGATCGGATTAGGAGGGGGCGCGGCGCCGGTCGCGCCCTTTTTCATGGCACGGTGTTCATGGGTCCTCGGGACGAGCCCGAGGATGACGGAGTTTGGTGCGGTGTTGGCAAAATCAGAACAGGGACAGCTACGCTGCGCGAAGCCGTCCCCCGCCTAACACCCCGGCGGCGGGCGGAAATCCCTGACGTCCACAGCCTGCAACCCCAGCTCCGTGCGGCGGGCGTCCAGCCCGGCCGGGTCCTCGACCTCGCCGATGGACCAGGCCCCGGCGCGGCAGACGGGCTGGGTGCCGAAGCGCTGCGGGCGGCCTTCCAACACCGCCAGGCGGTCGACGACGCTGGCGTACCAGGCCGGCATGACTTCGGCGTCGGCGACCAGAGGGCCCATCCGCGCCGCGGCTTCGCGCATCAGCCGCCGGTCGCCCACCGCATGGACCGCGATCAGCCAGGCCGCCCGCGCGGCGTCCTCGCCGAAGACCGTGCGGCCGAACCAGCCGCCGTTCGCCGGCAGCATGGCCTTGAGACCCGCCTGATTGCGACGGTCGATCGTCTCGACCAGCGACCAGCAGGCGTCCAACGTCGCCCGCCGCTCGGCGAGGTCGAGGCTGTCCAGATCAAGACCGTAGAGCGCTTCGCGCGCCGTCTGTTCGAGGTCGGCCATACGCGTCAGCCGCTCGGCGTCGGACGCCGGCGACGGCAGGGCCGATTGCCCGGCCTGTTTGGCGCGAATGGCCGCCTTGAGCGTCCGCACCATCCCCTGCGCGCGCGGCGACAGGCCGGGGCCGGCGTCGGGCGCATAGACGGGCGCGGCAGCCAGGGCGGGGGTGGCCGTCAGCGTCAGGGCGGCGAGGACAAGTCGGCGGGTCAGGGGCATCGGAGCGCTCTGTTTCAGCGAGTTTCCGCTGCTCCGATCCCTTCACGCAAGCAGGACGTTTGTGCGTCCTTCGAGATGCCGCGTCGCGAACCACCCGCCAGCTAGCCGGTATCGCCCTTGCCGCTCTCGACCCGCGCCTTCTCCAGCGCTGCGCCTTCGGGGCCGTCGAGGGCCTGTTCGGCCTCGCGGGCCTTCTGCTTCACGGGGCCGGTCTCGACGAAGGCGCGTTCAGCGTCGTCGAACCGTTTGGCGGCCTCATAGTCGCCCTCGCCCTGGATCTTTCTATTGTCGGTCATCTCGGATCTCCACGGGTTGCCTTGATGGGTAATCCGGGAGCGGTCGACCGGTTCAAATTTCGGGGGCTTTTTCAGTCCCGAGGCAATGGCGCGGCCGGGCGTCCATGGTCCGCGAAACCCGCGCGGGTGGGGCGAATTCCCGGCGAATGCATCCAATCGCAGGGCTCGGTCGTTGGGATGGCGATCCTTTCAACCAATGGAGACCACAATGCGCATCGCCCTGATCCTCTCGATGTCCGCCGCCAGCCTGGCCTTGATGGCCTGCTCGCAGAAGACTGAAGACCACGCCGCCGCCGCCGCCGACCAGGCAGGTGCGGCGACAGCCTCGGCCGCTGCTGACACCGCGGCGAATGCCGAAGCCGCCGCAGCGAACACGGCCGAAGCCGCCGACGTCGCCGCCCGCAAGGCCGACGCCGCCGCCGACGCGGCTGCAAAGACGCAGTAGACCTGAGTTCCCTCCCCCTTTGTGGGGAGGGAAGACGGGCGAAGCCCGGACGGTTTGGGGGAGTGGCGCGGTTACGTCCCGCCCGCTAAACCCTCGCCATGCACTACGACACCATCATCGTCGGCGGCGGGGCCGGCGGGCTCGAGCTGGCGGCGCGGCTGGGCAGGCGGCTTGGGCGCAAGCGGGGCGTCGAGCGTGTTTTGCTGGTCGACCGGTCTGTGTTTCACATCTGGAAGCCCACGCTGCATGAGGTGGCTGCCGGTACGCTGGACGCACACCAGGAGGGGCTGAGCTATCCGGTCCTGGCCCGGCGCAACCATTTCAGTTTCACCCTGGGCGAGATGACCGGGCTGGAGGTCGCCGGGCGTCGGGTGACGCTCGGGGCTCTGGTCGATGACGATGGGGCCGAGCTGGCGCCCGAACGGTCGGTGACCTTCGGCGCGCTGGTGCTGGCCGTGGGCTGCGGCTCCAACGATTTTGGCACGCCGGGCGTGGGGCTGGCCCATGTGCTGGAGGCGACGGCCGACGCCGAGCGGTTTCATGCGCGCTTGCTGGCGGCATTCACGCGGGCCTCGTTCTCGCCTGCGCGGACGCTGGGCGTGGCCATCGTCGGCGGCGGAGCCACGGGGGTGGAGCTGTCGGCCGAGCTGGTCGAGGCGCACCGGGCGCTGGACGAGGGGCTCGCGCCCGAGCAGCGCTTCCGCATGGACATCACCCTGGTGGAGGCCGGGCCGCGCATCCTCGCCGGGCTGCCGGAGAAGATCTCTGCCCAGGCTCAGCTGGCGCTGGAGCGCAAGGGCGTGACCGTGCGGACGGCCGTGAAGGTCGAGGCGGTCGAAGCCGGGGCGCTGGTCACATCAGGCGGGCGGATCGAAGCCGAGCTGATCGTCTGGGCGGCCGGGGTCAAGGCGGCGGCGGCGAACGCCGGGTTGGGACTGGCGGTGAACCGGCTGAACCAGTTCGTGGTCAACGACCGCCTGGAGACGGCGGCGGCCGGGATCTGGGCCATGGGCGACTGCGCGGCGGCGCCCTGGGTTGACGGACGGGACGTGCCGGCCCGGGCCTCGGCGGCGCACCAGCAGGCCGGTTACCTGGCCGACGTGCTGCTGGCGCGGATGGCCGAGCGGCGCTGGACCCGGCCGTTCGTCTACAGGGACTTCGGCTCCCTGGTGTCGCTGGGCGAGAATCGCGGGCTGGGCGCGCTGATGGGCGGGCTGGGCGGCCCCAACTTCTTCGTCGAGGGCCTGATCGCCAAGGCCGTCTACATGTCCCTGCACCTGGACCACCACCGGGCGATCCTGGGCGTGGGGCGGACGGCGGTGCTGGCCCTGGCCCGGCTGCTGCAGCAGCGGGTGGCGGGACGGCTGAAGCTGCACTGACAGGAGCGGCGCCGGGGTCGACCTGTACAGGCCGTCGACTCCGCGACAATGCATTGCGCCCTCCTATGCTCTACTCCCCAGGCCCCAAGCGCTGTAGGATGGGCGCTCACAACAGGGAGCGCCGCCATGGCCAAGGGTCAGAAGAAGTCCAACAAGGAAGTCCGCAAGCCCAAGGCGGACAAGAAGGCCGCCGCCGCGCCGACCAGCCGGTTCATTGAGGTTGCGGGGAAGAAATAAACATCTGGCGATGCTCCCCGCTTGCCGGGGAGCTGTCAGGCGGAGCCTGACTGAGGGGTCAGCGCCGGCTGTAATCGCTGGGCCTGAACACGGGTGCTCATGGCGTTTCGGCAAGGTCGGCGTCGCCCCCTCCACCGCCTCCGGCGGTCCCCCTCCCCGGCTTCGCCAGGGAGGACCGTCAGCTTAAATCCCGCGCCAGCTCCGCCCGGCTCGCCGGACTGAGCATGGCCATGTGGGCGTAGTGCTCGTGGTCGCAGCCGATGGCGATGGTCACCGTCGGGTCGCGGAAGGCGGGTTTCATCGCCGAATCCAGCGGAAAGCGCAGGAAGTGGATCGAGGAGGTCTTGCCGTCCTCGCGAGTGCGCTCGACGTTGTCGCCCTCCTCCGGCACGCCCGGCGCGCGCACGTCTCCGCCGAACTGCAGGAAGAAACAGTCCTCGACGCCGCCGAGGCGGGCCAGGGCCGCGGCGCGGCGCACCGGCTCGTCGATCTCGAACATGATGGTGGCGACCAGTTCATCGCCCTGGGGGATCAGCGGGTTGTAGGCGGCCAGCTCGTCGGGAATCTGGGCCGCGCCGCCCTTCTCGGTCAGGAGCATCTCCTGGACCTGGAACAGCATGGTCTCGTAGCTCTCGAAAATCACCGTGCAGAACGGGCCGAGCGACACGCGGCGCAGGCGCTTGACCGGCAACAGCGCCGCGCGCCGGTCGCGGCGCTGGCGGGCGTAGTCGGCGTCGGAGATCAGGTCGGCCGGGGTGATGCGGTGGTCAGAAAGGGGCACTTTGATCTCCGCTCATCCCGGCGAATGCCGGGACCCAGTTGCAATCGCCGGTCTCCGAATCCCGCCCTGAAAACCCAGCCTGGATCTGGGTCCCGGCATTCGCCGGGATGAGCGGAATTTGAAACACCTCGCTGATCTTCATAGCCCATAAGCCCGCGCCAGCACCTCGATCGGATGACCGGTGTGGGTCAGCGCCCCGCCGGTCTCGGCGGCGACCATCTGGCCCAGGTGCGTGCAGGCCAGCGGGCAGTCGGAGCAGATTTCCTCGGTCTTTTTGGCGATGACCTGGCGGGCCGTCGGCTTGCCGACCTTGAGCGCCATGGGCCGGGTCTCCTTCATCACGCCGAAGGTGCCGCCGTGGCCGCTGCAGCGCTCGACCAGCTCGATGCGGGTGTCGGGGATCAGTTTGAGCATCTGGGCCGACTGGGCGCCCATGTTCTGGGCCCGGGCGTGGCAGGCGTGGTGGACCGTGACGCCGCCGGGGATCGGTGACAGGCCGGGGGCCAGGCCGAAGGCCTTGTTCAGCGAGACGACGTACTGCGAGACGTCCTTCGTCGCCCGGGCCAGCGCCTTGACCGCCGCGCTGTCGGGCAGCAGCAGGGGCCATTCGAACTTCATCATCAGGCCGCAGGAGGCGGTCAGGGCGACGACGTCGTAGCCTTGGGCGATATAGGGCGCGAAATGCGCCGCGACCCGCTCGGCGCGGCCGGCGACGTCTGCCAGATCGCCCGACTCGAGCTGGGGCATGCCGCAGCATTCAGGGTAGCAGAAGGCCGTCTCGACCCCCTGTCTGGCCAGCACGGCGGCGGCGGCCTCGGCGGTGGCCGGGTCGTTGTAGTTGGTGAAACAGGTGGCGTAGATCACCGCCTTGCGCTGGCCGAAGGCCGGGCCGGCCGGGTCGGCGGCGGGCATGGTCTTGAGCCGCTCCTTCGCCGTGCGGCCATGGAACTTCGGCAGGTCGGCCTCGGCGTCAATGCCGGCGATCGCTTCGAGCAGGCCGCGCAGAGGGGTGTTCTCGCGGGCCGTGGCCCAGTTGGCCAGGCCGGCGACCGGCCCCGCCAGTTTGCCGTTGCGGTCCGTCTCGCCGAGCTGCTCGCGGACGAAGTCGCCGCCTGACGCTTTCCGCTTCGCCGCCCGGTAGCGCAGGATCAGGTGTGGAAAGTCGAGGTCGAACGCGTGCGGCGGCACGTAGGGGCATTTGGTCAGGAAGCACATGTCGCAGAGGGTGCAGGCGTCGGCGACCTCGCCGAACCTGGCCTTGTCGACCCCGTCGAGCTCGCCCGTCGGACTCTCGTCGATCATGTCGAACAGCTTGGGGAAGCTGTCGCACAGATTGAAGCAGCGCCGGCAGCCGTGACAGATGTCGAAGACCCGCTCCATCTCCTTCTCGACCGCCGCGAGGTCGTAATAGGCCGGATCCTGCCAGGCGATCGGGCGCCGCATGGGCGCGTCGAGGCTGCCTTCGGAGGGCTTGGTGGCGGCAGGCGCTGGCGGGGTGTCGTCGGTCATGGCGGCCCTGAAAGGAAGTAGGGAGATAGGGAGTAGGGAGTAGCCAGGCAGAGTCGCGGCACCGGCGGCGCGCGCGGGTCGAACTACTCCCTACTCCCTACGACCTACTCCCTAGTCCAGCGTATCCAGCGCCCGCTGGAAGCGGCCGGCGTGGGACTTCTCGGCCTTGGCCAGGGTCTCGAACCAGTCGGCGATCTC
>JBKJII010000281.1:0-3786 GCA_046598505.1 Caulobacter sp.
GCCAGCCTCATCTGCATCGCCGTGCTCGTTCTCGTTCTGGACCGGTTGGTGCTGCGGCGTCCGTCCGCGCTGATCGAACAGGGCAAACGACAGCTTGGCGCCCTGCTCGATCAGCGCGGACTGACGGCGCACCACCAACCGGCCGAGACCGAGAACGATCACGGCGATGCAGATGAGGCTGGCCAGATCGACCCGACCGGCGATCTGCAGCATCACGAAGGCGACGAAGGCCAGCCCGGCGAGCACCCGGGCCATGGACTCCGACGGCGCGCCGAGCTCGACGACGCGGGCGATGCAGACCCCCAGCAGGAACAGCGGCGCGGCGCGCACCACGCCCAGATTGAAGTCTAGGTCGTAGAGCGTGTGATTGAGCAGCTTCAGGCAGATCAGGTCAGCGCCCATCATGGCCGTCAGGCCGAGCGCCAGCACGGCTGCCGGACTGGTCATCCGCCCGATCCAGCGCCACAGCAACGGGAAGGCGGCGTAGCAGACCAGCAGGGCCGACAACGACCAGCTCGGATGGTTCCAGCCCCCACCGCCGGCGATGCCCCAGGCTTGAACCATGAAGGCCTGCATCAGCAGGGCCAGGGGCGTGAAATTGGCGGGATGCGCCGGATAGTCGCCGAGCGCCTCCGCCGCCAGGACGATGACGCCCATGGTCGCCAGCACAATCAGCTGCGCTGGCCACAGCCGGGTCAGTCGCTTCTTCAGGAAGGCGAACAGGCCGACGCGACCGGCGAGAATCTGACCGCCATAGGCGCGGCCCAGCACGAAGCCCGACAGGATCAGGAAGAAGTCGGTCGCGAGATATCCGCGACCGAACACCGGGTGCAGGTCGGCCAGGACCACCGGCGCTTCAGCGCCATAGTGATACAACACGATCAGCAGGGCCGCCGCAAAACGCAGTCCATCCAATGCGCCGCCGCGGCCGGCTGGCGCAGAATGGGCTGCAGAATGGGACACTTCTCGCGTCACAGGGGGGAAACTCCGGAATTCCCGACAGGACTTGCAACAGACGGGCCGCCGCCCATCTGTATCCGTGACAGTTACCTAAGGAATTACCCATGAACGCCGCCCGAATGCCGGTTTTGTTCCTTGGCCACGGCTCGCCGATGAACGCCATCGAAGACAACGCCTGGCGGCGCGGCTGGGCGGAGGTCGCTGCCCGGCTGCCCCGGCCGAGGGCCGTGCTCTGTGTTTCCGCGCACTGGGAAACCCGCGGTGCGGCCGCCGTTTCAGCCGCCGAACATCCGGCGACGATCCACGATTTCGGCGGATTTCCCCAAGCCCTGTTTGATGTTCAGTACACCGCGCCCGGCGATCCGGCCTTGGCGGCGCGGGTGGCTGACCTGCTGGCGCCCGATCCGGTGGTGCAGCATCCGACCCGCGGCCTGGACCACGGCACCTGGAGCGTGCTGCTGCCGATGTATCCTGACGCCGACGTGCCGGTGGTGCAGCTCAGTCTCGACCGCGCCCGGCCGAACGCGTGGCACTATGACGCGGGCCGCAGGCTGGCCACGCTACGGGACGAAGGCGTGCTGATCGCGGCCAGCGGCGACATCGTCCACAATCTGCGCGACGTCGACTTCCGCACCGGCGCGACACCGGACTGGGCGCCGCGGTTCAACGAGACGGCCAAGCGGCTGATCGAGACGGGCGACCATGGCCCGCTGATCGACTGGGAGAGCCTCGGACCCGACGCCGATGCCGCGATCAACAGCGCTGAACACTACCTGCCCCTGCTCTACGCCCTCGGCGCTGGCGAGCCCGGCGAACCGGTGAGCTTCTTCAATGACGACGTGTTCGCGGGGATCTCGATGACCTCGATCCAGATCGGCTGAGCCTCGCCGATACGCTCCCCGCTAGAGTCGCGCCGCCGCTTCCTCCGCGGCCGCCACTCTCATCGGCATGGCCGCCCTGTTGAAGGCCAGGATCCGTTCCAGCACCTCCGGCGGCGCGGTCTCCGGTCGTCCGGAATTGAACGGCGGCGCCGGGGCGTATTCCAGCGCCAGCTGCAGGCCCTGGGCGAACGAGTCGCCGGCGATCTCGGCGGCGAGGGTCAGGGCGAAGTCGATGCCGGCCGTCACGCCGCCGCCGGTGACGTAGCGCCCGTCCCGCACGATCCGCGCCGGATCGGGGATCGCGCCGAACAGGGCCAGCTGGTCACGCCAGGCCCAGTGGCAGGCCGCGCGCCGGCCCTTCAACAGACCCGCCGCCGCCAGGATCAGCGAGCCGGTGCAGACCGAAGTCACCCAGGTGGCGTCCTCCGCCAGCCGCCTGATCTGCGCCATGAAGGGCGCATTGAGCATGGCGTCGGCGGTGCCGAAGCCGCCCGGAATACACAGCAGGTCGCAGGCCTGGATGTCCTCGAACCGCGTCAGCCGGGCGAAGGTCAGGCCGTCGGCCTCCATCTCGCCGCCGTCGAGGCTGGCGACGGTAGTCACGGCGCCCGGCAGGCGCGACAGGAACTGATGCGGTCCGGTGAAGTCGAGATGCGTGACTCCGGGATACAGGGCGAACACAATGCGCAGAGGCTGGGCGGACATGGGCGAACTCCGGTTGACGTCGCCACAGTGCCCGGCCTAGCGTCCGGCTGAAATGACAATCTTCCCTCGTTTTCCGCCATGCGCACGATAGGCGTCCTGATCTTTCCCGATTTCCAGCTGCTCGACGCGGCCGGGCCGATCGGGGCGTTCGAGATCGCGGACCGCTATGTTCCCGGCAGTTATGACATCCAGCTGCTGTCGCGGTATGGCGGCGCGGTGCGCAGTTCCTCGGGCGTGGCCCTGACGGCATCAGCCTTCGCGGAAGCGGGCCGGCTCGACACCCTGCTGGTTTCCGGCGGCGAGGGCACGCGCGGGCCGTCGATCTGTGACCTGACCCTGGACTTCGTGCGTCGGACCCACCGCACCGCCCGCCGCACCACCAGCGTCTGTTCCGGCGCCTATGTGCTGGCCGAGGCGGGTCTGCTCGACGGCAAGCGCGCCACGACTCACTGGAACCGCAGCAAGGACTTCGCCCGCCGCTATCCCAAGGTGCTGCTGGAGCCGGACCGCATCTATGTCCGCGACGGACAGGTCTGGACCAGCGCCGGCATCACCGCCGGCATCGACATGGCCCTGGCCCTGATCGCCGACGACCTGGGCGAGGACATCGCCCGCAAGACCGCCCAGCAGCTGGTGGTCTACCACCGCCGGCCCGGCGGCCAGTCACAGTTCTCGGCCCTGCTGGAGCTCGAAGCCGGAGGACGGTTCGACAGCGTCACCGCCTGGGCCCGCGAGAACCTGCGCAATCCGCTCACGGTCGAGGAACTGGCCGCGAAGGCCGGCATGAGCGAGCGTAACTTCGCCCGCGCCTTTTCGGCCGCGACCGGCTTCACCCCGGCCAAGGCGGTCGAGCGTCTGCGCGTCGAAGCCGCCCGGGCCATGCTCGACTCCCAACCGCTGCAGGTCGAGGACGTGGCCCTGGAAACCGGCTTCGGCGACCAGGAACGCATGCGCAGAGCCTTCATCCGCGCCTTCGGCCAACCGCCCCAGGCGCTGAGACGGGCGCGGGTGGCGTGAGCTCGGGGACGTGCACTTCAGTGCGTGTCCCCTTCGGCTTGAAGCGGCGATCCGGAGTGTCAGTTGAGGGTGGGGAGCGGTCGTTTCGGCTCCGTCGCCTATGCGACCAAGCCCAGGAATGTCTTGGCGACGTCAAACGGGCCATAGAAGACGAGAAACCACAACATCAGGAACAGGATGGCGACGACGGAAAGCCGTCGTGAGCGCGTCAACAGCAGGAAAG
>JBKJII010000294.1:0-2041 GCA_046598505.1 Caulobacter sp.
GAGCGGTTCTTCAGGTGATGGCCGGGCGCTGAGGCGCCGACGAAAATGCGATGCTCAGCATGGCCGCTCACCGACGAGCGTGGTGCGATGCAGGACGCGGCGATGGCCGTCATAGCCGCCCGTCGCGTGGTGCAGGACGCAGCGGTTGTCCCACATCGTCAGGGTGTCGGCGGCCCAGCTATGGCGGAGGACAAACCGGTCCTCGATCATGTGGGCGAACAGGCGCGCGAGCAGCGGCGCGCTCTCGGCGGGGTCCATGCCCTCGACGCCGACGGTGTAGCCCGGGCTGATGAACAGGGACTTCCGGCCGGAAACGGGATGGGTCCGAACCATCGGGTGGCTGAACCGCTTTTCCGCTTCCGGGCTGGAGTAGATGGTCATCCCGACGCGGCCGGTCTCCTTGGCGAAGTAGCCTTCGGGGCCGTAGGGGCCGGCGGCGGAATGGAAGGTCCGTAGCCCTTCCAGCGCCCGTTGATCCGCCGGGCTCAGCGCCTCCCAGGCCCGTGAGCCGTCGGCGAACAGGGTGTCGCCTCCAACCGGCGGGATGATCTTGGCGTGCAACAGGGTCGCCGCCGGCGGCTGTTCGAGGAAACTCCAGTCTGAGTGCCAGCCGGCGCCGAAGATGGCGACCCGCTCCTCCGGCTCGCGCCGAACTTCAAGAATGTGCGGATGGCCCGGAAGGGGGGCCGCATAGGGCTCCTGGCCGAACGCCCCGAGCTGCAGGGAAAGGGCTTCGAGCTGTTCATGGGGCAGGGGTTGATCGCGGAACCAGACAACCGAATGCCGGGCGAAGGCCGCGAGGACCAGGTCCCGGTCCGTCGACGAAAGCCCCTTCGCCAGATCAACGCCTTCGATAGACGCTCCGAAACCATCCGGTCCTGGCGTCACGCGCAGTGTTGATGCGGTCTCTGTGACGACCGGCGAACCCATGCTGGAACCATCCCTAAGGCCAAAACGGCGACGTTTCCCGCCGCGCTGTGGTCCCAGATGATTAGCCGGGTCGGCGCCTGGCAAGCCGAAAGCCGGATGCTTTCCGGAAGGGGCTGATCGGGTTCAAAAGCGACTGATCGAAAATAGAAAATCGTATTAAAAACAATAATCTAAGCGAAGAACAAGACGTAGCGGCAACCTTGCTCTGAAATCCCGTTTCAGGAGATGTTTGCCGCAATAGCGCGACACTATAGCGCTCGGCCCGGAGGCCTCGCCGACTTGGGCTGGTTTCGCAAGCGGGCTAGGCTCAGGGTCCCTCGATGGCGCGTCGTGGCGAGCGGCGGGGACTGAGACGGCCCGCAGGACGGGATCGGGAGTAGCTGCAGTGGCGATCAACGCGACCCAGACGATCCAGCTCATCAAGGGCCACCAGGCCCGGCTCGCATGACCAATGCGATCCTTCTGGAAGCGATGGTCCGCAGCGTCGCCGCGGGACTCTATCTCGCGACCGCGATCGTTATCGGCCGGTCGCTGCGTTCGGCGAGCCGCCTCTCCGGCTCGCTCAGCTACGTTTCCAAGGCGGCTCACGTGCTGGCGCAGTTCCCGCCGGCGATGGCGCCGCTCGGCGGGCTGTATCTCCTGTTCGACATGCCCTCGGTCGTCGGGGCCAGTCTGGCCTGGATATTCGTCACCGAGTTCTTCGAGGATTCAAAGCGGTTCGATCGGCGAAAGCTGATCCCGCTTGTCGTGGTCCTGCTCAACGCCACCCTGGCCAAGATGGTGGGCCCGGAGATCGCGCGCGGCCTCTGGCTGTTCCACAACTTCATCACCGTGGGCCTGATGTCGCATGTGCTGATCATTGTCATCGGCAGCTGGAGCAACGACCTGGTCGAGCGCCGCCGCCTGGTGGTGACGCCGCTCTACCTGTTCACCAGCCTCTATTCGATCGGCGTCGCCTTCGTTCAGACGATGGAGCTGTTCACCTTCTCGGCGCGGCAACCGTCGATGTTCGCCGCGTTGATCCTGCTGGCCAGCGCGGCGCTCGGCGCCTTCATCTTCGGCCAGGCCGGTCCAGAACTCTTCCGCCAGGAAAAGGGCGTCGAACCCAGCA
>JBKJII010000385.1:0-17011 GCA_046598505.1 Caulobacter sp.
CTTCGCCCTGGCGGAGATGCGGACCGACGCCGCCCGTCTGCCCGGCCGGCCCCAGACCCTGCGGCTGGCCTCGCCGTTCGACTATGCCGCCAACAGCCGGGCCTTCGTGGTCACCGACGTCGGCAAGGACGATCCGCGCCAGGTGGCCGCCGCCATGCGCGAACTGTTCCTCGCCGCCGGGGGCGGGGGGCTGGGCCTGTTCACCGCCATCCGCCGGCTCAAGGCGGTCCACGAGCGCATCGCCGCGCCGCTGGCGGACAAGGGCCTGGCCCTCTACGCCCAGCACGTTGACCCGCTGGAGGCCGGGGCCCTGGTCGACATCTTCCGCGCCGAAGAGAACGCCTGCCTGCTGGGCACCGACGCGGTGCGTGACGGCATCGACGTGCCGGGCCGCTCGCTGCGGCTGCTGGTGTTCGACCGGGTGCCCTGGCCGCGCCCCGACATCCTGCACAAGGCCCGACGCGTCCGCTTCGGCGGCAAGGGCTACGACGACGGCCTGGCCCGCGCCCGCATCGCCCAGGCCTTTGGCCGCCTGATCCGTCGCGCCGACGACAAGGGCGTGTTCGTCATGCTCGACGCCGCGGCCCCGACCCGCCTGTTCAGCAGCCTGCCGGAGGGGGTCGAACTGAAGCGGATGGGTCTCGTCGAGGCCATTGAAGCGACAGCGGAATTTCTGAAGACCTAGGGGACAGCCTTTCCTGTCCCCGGTCCCGCCGCCACAAACCACCTCCGAACGGACTCCCCACCGTCTTATTCCTGCAACGCGCGGGGGCTAGTGGCGTTGTCACGGGGCTTGAGTAGCGTGACGGAGGCGTCTGAAATGACTGATATTCCCGGGGAACCCCGTTCCTTCCTTCCGCGCCGCACGCCGGCCGCCACCCTGGCGCGCAAGGTGCGCTGGCATGTCGGGCTGTCGCAGCAGGCGTTCGCGCTGACCTTCGGCATCGATCCCGAGCGCCTCGGCTGGATCGAGCGCGGCGAGGTCGAGCCTGACGCCGTGCTGGAGGCCTATCTGCGGGTCATCGACCGCGATCCGCATCTGGTGCTGGCGGCCCTGGCCGAGCGGCGCGGCTGACTGGCTTGCACCGCCGCCGCTGGCGAATAGCGCATTACTCCCGGAACCAGGCGACTTGCACGCTGGTCGCCAGCGTCACCCAAAAGCGTTGACTGGACCTTCGGATAGACTGCCCTAGCTGGGAGAGTCGGGGACAGCTGGAGACGTGGTAATGAACCGATCCGCGGCCCTGTGCCTCACCGCCATTTTGTTGATTGCTCCGGTCACCGCCGTGGCCTGGTCGCCAACGGCAGACGCCGTCGCGACCCTGGCGACCGGCAAGCCATGGGTCTCGGTGACCGTGGACCCGACGCGCGACGCGGCTCTGATCCGCGCGGCGATCGACATCCCCGCGCCGCCGGAGAAGGTCTGGACGACCATGATCGACTGCCGCAACGCCGGTCTGATGGTCGCCAATGTTTCCAGCTGCAAGATCCTGTCGCGCGGCGCCGGTTGGGACGTGCGGGAGCACATCACCCGCGGCGGCCCGCTGATCCCGTCGATCCGCAACGTCTTCCGCACCGACTACGAGCCCTACCGCCGCATGCGCTTCCACCGCGTCGAGGGCGACCTCAAGACCATGGAGGGCGAGTGGGGCCTGATCCCGCTCAACGGCGGCAAGGGCACGCGCGTGACCTACGAGAACCACCTCGCCGTCCGCATCCTCGCCCCGCCGGCCCTGATCCGCGCCGGGCTGCGCAAGGACACGCCGAAGGTGCTGGAGAATCTGCGCCGGCTGGTGGCCGGGGGTTAGTGCTTCCCGCGATCCCGGCCGAAGTTCGGCTCGGCGCTTTCCTGGCCGAGCGCGATGACGCCCCGGCGGATGGCCCGGGTTCGCGTGAACAGCTCGTGCAGCTTGTCGGCCTCGCCCCAGCGGATCGCCCGGCTCAGCGCCTGCAGGTCCTCGGTGAACCGGCCCAGCACCTCCAGCACCGCGTCCTTGTTGGCCACGAAGATGTCGCGCCACATGGTCGGGTCACTGGCGGCGATGCGGGTGAAGTCGCGGAAGCCGCCGGCGCTGTACTTCATCACCTCGCCCTCGGTGACGCCCTCGAGGTCCGAGGCCGTGCCGACGATGTTGTAGGCGATCAGGTGGGGCAGGTGGCTGGTGATGGCCAGCACCAGGTCGTGGTGCGCCGCGTCCATCACCTCGACCTGGGCGCCGAGGCTGCGCCAGAAGGCCGACAGCTTCGCGACCGCCTCGTCGTAGCCGGCGGCCTCGTTCGGCAGCGGTGTCAGGATGGTCCAGCGACCGTCAAACAGCTCGGCGAAGCCGGCGTCGGGGCCGGAGTGCTCGGTGCCGGCGATCGGGTGGCCGGGAATAACGAACACGTTGTCCGGCGCATGGGCCATCAGGGCGTCGGCGACCGTGCCCTTCACCGAGCCCACGTCGGTGACGATAGCCCCGGCCATGAGGTGTCCGGCGGCGACGGCCATGGCCTCGCCGATGGCCAGCACGGGGGTGGCGAAGATCACCAGATCGGCGGCTTCCACGGCCGCCCCGATGTCGCCGGTGACCGTGTCGGCAAGGCCCAGTTCCGTCACCCGCGCCCGCACGAACGCCGAGGGGTCGGCGACAATGATCCGGCCGACGACGCCCTTCTCGCGGGCCGCGCGGATGATCGACGAACCGATCAGGCCACAGCCGACCATGGTCAGTTGGTTGAACAGGGGGGCGGGCATCAGCTTGTCCTTCGAGACGCGATCCTGAGGGATCGCGCCTCAGGATGACGAAGATCTGTGAGCTCCCCATGAGACGTCATGGTGAGGAGCGGCGCGAAGCGGCGCGTCTCGAACCACGCCCTCACGAGCCGGCGCCCTGCATGAATTCGGCGAGGCCATCGACGACGGCGCGGTTGTGCTCTTCGAGGCCGATGGTGATGCGCAGGTGGTCGGGCAGGCCGTAGTTGCTCACGCCGCGCGTCAGCAGGCCTTTCGAGGCGAGGAAGGCCTCGGCCTCGACGGCGGTCCTGCCCGGGGTGGTCGGGAAGCCGGCCAGCACGAAGTTGGCGGCCGAGGGGGCGATGTCCAGGCCCAGACCCGACAGCTGCTGGGTCAGCCACGGCCGCCAGGTTTCCACCAGATCGATCGAGCGCTGCTTGAAGTCCTCGTCGCCCAGCGCCGCCACCGCGGCCAGCTGGGCCGGGATGTTGACGTTGAACGGCAGTCGGATGCGGTCGACGGCGGCGGTCATCTCGGCCGGAAGATAGCCCCAGCCCACGCGCAGGGCGGCCAGGCCATAGATCTTCGAGAAGGTCCGGGTGACCGCGATGTTGCGCTCGTGGCGCGCCAGCTCAAAGTCCTCGCGGCCGCCTTCGCCGCCCTGGAACTCGGCATAGGCGCCGTCCAGCACCAGCACCACCGACGGCGGCAGGGCCTCGTGCAGGCGGCGGATCTCGCTGAACGGGATCCAGGTGCCCGTCGGGTTGGCCGGGTTGGCGACGAACACCAGCCGGGTGCGCTCATCGACCTGCGCCAACAGCGCGTCGACGTCGACGTGCAGGTCCTTCTCCGGCGCGTTGCGGATTTCCGCGCCACAGGCCCGGGCGCCGATGGCCCAGGCGGCAAAGCCGTGCTCGGGCTGGACCATGTTGTCGCCGGGCTCGAGGAAGGTCTGGCAGAGCAGCTGGAACACCTCGTCCGAGCCGCAGCCGAACAGCAGCCGCTCGGGCTCCAGGCCGTACGTCGCCGCGATGCCCTCACGCAGGATGGTGGTGCGGGGATCGGGGTACAGGTTCAGCTTGCCGGCGGCCTCCGCATAGGCCGCCTGGGCCTTGGGCGACGACCCGAGGATGTTCTCGTTGGCCGACAGCTTGATCGGGTGCGCGATGCCCTCGGCCGTCGCCTTGCCTGGCTTGTAGGCCACGATGTCGAGAATGCCCGGCTTGGGCGTCGGGCGGTCGGCGTTGAAGCGGTCGATCACGGCGTCGGTCATGTCAGAGGTCCGGAATGAGAACCGGCCTCATACAGGAGGACCGGCTAAAGGTCGAAGGGTTCGGGAGCCGCGCCGATGACGCCATGCAACCGCCCCGGCGCCCGGGTCAGCCTGGCGTCATCATGCTGATAATAGCCCGCGAGCGCATACAGGGTCAGGCCGCCGTGCTGGGCCAGGGGGCCGCCGGCGACGCCATCACGGCTCAGGGCTTCGATGGTCTTGCCGATATCGGGGGCGTCGGTGACCCACAGGGTCTGGTCGCCGCCGGATGGGCCGACCTCGACCTGGGCCACGGCCAGCGCGGCTGTCGGGCCCCAGGCCGTCAGGCAGGGCAGGGTGGCGAACACTTTCAGCGTCGGCTCGGCGAGCAGCCGGCCCCACCAGCCGGAGTCCGGCGTCAGGGCCAGCACGCCGACGCCGCCCAGGGTCTTGGCGGCGGCCAGAGCGTCCTCGGGCTTGCCGGCCATCGTCAGCTTCGGCGCGGCGCCGAAACGCAGGCGGGCCAGTTCGACCGCGCGGGCCTCGAGCTTTCCGCCCCAGACCGTCAGGTGGAACGGTCCCTGCTGGCTCAGGCTGTCGCCGATGATTTCGCGCCAGATGCGCACCACCAGCGCCGGGCTGGCCGCCGGGTTCCGGGCCGCGAGCAGGCGGCGGATGATCTGGGCTTCGCGGACAGGGCGCAGGCCGAACCGGCCGCCGTCGCCGGCCGCCTTCTTGGCCTCGGCCACCGCCCTGGCCAACGCCGCCCGCTCGCCGACAAGCTCCAGCAACTCGCCGTCCAGGACGTCGATGCGGGCGCGGATGGCGTCCAGTGTCAGCGGCGGTGTGGGGGCGTCGGCGCCCATAAATCTTCCCCGAAGCGAGCTAGCGGACCTATGGCATTGCGGCGAATGGGGCAATACCCGACGCGCAGGGGAAGAAAATTGCCGCAGCTCTGAAGGCCCCCGATGTCGGAACGGGTGGGCTCCGTTCGTCGTCTCGACATGGGCGCAATCCTGCGTTCGTATCGTATGGTCGGTGATCGCCCGTCTTGAGCGTCGGCGCAGACCCGCCATCAACGAGGACTGAATCATGAAGACATTTCTGGCGCTGTTCATGGGCTCGGGAAACCCGGCCGACGCAGCGGCCTTTGAGGCCGCGCCCGACCGCGACGCGCGCGTGGGCCAGGGCATGGCGGCCTGGGGTCAATGGATGGCCGATCACGCGACGAGCATCGTCGACAGCGGGGGTCCGGTCGGCAAGACCAAGCGCACGGGCCGGGACGGTGTCTCCGACATCAGCAACACCGTCGGCGGCTATGTGGTTCTGCAGGCGGAGTCGCATGAGGCGGCGGCGCAGATGTTCCTCAACCACCCGCATTTCATGATCTTCCCCGGCGACCGCGTGGAAATCATGGAACGCCTGCCGATCCCGGGCCAGTAGGGTCCTGTCGATGACAAAATTGCTGTCATCCCGGACGACCTGCAAGGTCGATCCGGGATCCAGCCTGTTCTGAGCAGTCGCCTGGGTCCTGGATAGCCGCGGCGCGACTTCCGGGATGACAATTCAAAACACTCGCGGCGACGGCCCAAGGCCCAGCGGACCGAACTTCGCTTCGCCGTCGGCCAGGGTGACGCGACCGCCGAAGCCCTGGCCGCCGCCGTCCGAGTCCTTGAGGCGGGCCTCCAGCTCGCCCTCCAGCCGGCCGTCCAGTCCGACCCGCAGCGGTCCGCCCTGGCCCGTCAGCAGGGCGTCGCCGCCGCGCAGTTCGGCGCTGCGCACGGTCAGCACGCCGCCGCCGTCGCGCCAGTGACGCACGGCCGAGGGCCAGCTGTGACCGGTAAAGCCGCTCATTTTCGACAGCACCAGGTCCCAGGTCATCGACACTGGCCGGCCCTGCGCCACCCGCGCCGGCAGGCCCTTCAGCTGCAGTCGCGCGCCCTCGACCTTGAACAGCACGCCGCCCTGGTCGTCGGGACCGGGCCGCGTGTGCAGCTCCAGCCGTTCGGCCGACCGGATCATGTAGGGCCTGGCCCCGGCGGGCGTGTCGAACCGCAGGTCGACGCCTTCGATCGACAGGCGCGGCGGATTGCCGTTCAGCCCGCCCAGACTGGCTCGAAGCGCCTTGGCCGACACCGAGACCGGCCCGCCGTCAGGACGGTTCAGGGTCACGCCCTCCGGCGCCACCAGCATCCACTGGTCGAGCCGATAGATGTAGGCCTCGGACGACAGGGTCGGGGCGGCGATAGCCCAGCCAGACGGCTCGGCGATCCGCGCGCCGGTCAGGGTCACGTCCAGCCGGAACGGAAAGCCGGTGACGGTCCGCGTCTCCCAGGCGACCGGGTAGCCCTGCGCCCGTAGCTGCACGACCGCCGCGTCCATGCGGGCGACAGCCTCGGCCCGCAGCTTGAACCAGCCGACGCTCCAGCCGGCGATCACCACCAGAGCCAGTAACCACGGCAGAAAAAGTCCACGCCTGCGGGGCTTTGCGGGGGCCGGGCTATCGGGCAGGGTCATGGGCAAGGGCGCTTTGCAAGGACAGCGGATGGAAGACGCGGCTCAGGACCGCTGGGTGTTTGGATATGGATCGCTCATGTGGCGGCCCGGGTTCCCGTTCATAGACCGACGCCGTGCAACCCTCCACGGCCGGCGAAGGGCGTTCTGCATATATTCGGTGCATCATCGGGGGACCTACGCGCGCCCCGGCCTGGTGCTGGGCCTGGCCCCCGGCGGCGCGACCCGGGGCGTCGCCTATCACGTGTCGGCGAAGGACTGGCCCGAAACCTTCGCCTACCTGCGCGACCGCGAGCAACCGACTGAGACCTATGTCGAAGCCTGGCGGGCGGTGAAGGTCGACGGCCTGGACCCTGTCGACACCCTGGTGTTCCTGTCTGATCCGAAACACCCGCAGTGGGCGGGCGCCCTCTCGCTCGACCGGCAGGCCGAGCTGATCGACGGCGCGACGGGGCTGTCGGGCCGCAACATCGACTACCTGCGGGATCTCGTGGTGCATCTGCGCGAAGAGCGGATCACGGACGGCGGTATGGAGCGCCTGCTGGCGATGATCGAGGCGCGGGAAGCAGGCCGCTAGCCCTTCTTCAGCTCGCTCTGGATCAGCGCGTGGATGTCGATGCCGAAGATCATCAGGCCGTGGATGTTGGCATTGTCGATCATCACGCCGCTCAGGTTCACGTCGGTCAGCGTGGCGCCCTTCAGGTTGACGTTGTTGAACACCGCGCCTCCCAGATTGACGTCATCGAATACGGCGCCGGCCATGTTCCGGCTCTCGAATTTCGGCTGCTCGCTCATCCTGTCCTCTTGATCACACCCCTCGGCGACATCCGCGTGATGGCTTCATCTCCCCGCTACGGCGGCGTCGTTCGCGCGCCGACGCTGACGCTACCGAGGCGACGCGCGCCCTGGTCGCCGGGCTTGAGCTCGACGTCGAAGGTCTCGACCTGCTCGTCCGGCCGTCCCCAGGCGCGATAGACATGCACCCGGATCGTCACTGGTCCGTTGGGGTTCAGTCGGTCGCTGGCGTAGACATTGGCCCGCAGCGTGAACTCGCCACGCGGCGCGCGATGCAGCAGGTACTCCTCGGGCCCATAGCCGCGCGTCATGTCGTTCGACAGTCGCCCGCCCATCGCGGTCTTCGGGTTGTTGTAGATGGCCCGCTCACCACCCGGCTCATCGACCCACAGGTCCATGTCGGTGATGTCGGTGTTCCATTCCATCGTCACCCGCAGGTCGACGTCGAGCAGGGCGATCAGCCTGCGGTCGAGCGGCGCGCCGTCGACACCCAGGGCCTTGAGCCTCGGGATCAGCCGGTTGGCTTCCATCAGCGAGATCACCTCGATCCCGTCGTAGTCGCTGTTCCAGGGTGTCATGATCACCTCGGTCAGCAAGCCGAGCGCACGCTGGTAGTCGGCCTTCACGCGAGCGGGCGGCGTTCCCTGCCGCTCGGCGCGGTCGATCAAGGCCAGGGCAAGATCGCGCCGGGGTTGGGGCCGGTCGGGTTCGAGATAGAGAATACGCTCATAGAGCCAGATCGCCCGCGCCTCGTCGCCATAGCGCATCAGCCGGCCGGCCACGATGGTCAGGGTGGTCACGTCGGCCACCGGCAGCTCCAGCGCCGAGAGCGCCACCGCCTGGGCGTCCGCCGCCCGCCCTTCGCGGAACAGGTATTCGGCGACGTCCAGATAGAAGGCGGGCAGGGCCCCTGCGGTTTTCGCCTGTTCCCGATAGACCGACCAGAAGGCGTCCGGCCGGGCGGCCTTCAGCGCGGCCAGATAGGGCCGGTCGGGATTCCAGGGTGCGACCTCGATGGTCATCGGGCGCCCTGACGCGGTCGCCGAAGCGTCCAGGCTCTCTGCAGAAACTGCGCCGTCGGCGAGTGGCACACCCTGCGTGGCCCCGGCGCGACGCTGGCCGGTGACGACCACCGCCCCGACCTCCGTTCCGCTCCCGGCCGGCGCCGGCGCACGGGCCTGCGGGGGCGGCGGGGGCGGAGGCGGAGGAGGAGGGGGCGGTGGCGGCGCTGCTGCTGCTGCGTCCCGGGCCGCTGCGGCTGGTCCCCCTTTGGGCCGTGCGCGCGGATCGAACCGTGTTTCCCACCAGACCTTCTGTTCGTCCCACAGCTCGATGACGTCGCCCAGCCGGTCGGCCTTGGCGTCGCGCGCCGCGTCCGCCTTGCGCTTCATGGCGGTGTGGAACTGCGTCTGGATGTCCTTGCCGAGCCCGACGGGCGGCTCGGTGTCGGCAGCGATGTAGTCCTCGACCCGCTCCAGCACGATGAAAGCCGCGAGCGGGCTGGCCACGGAATAGCGCCGCGCGAAGGCCAGCTGTGCGTCCTGGTCGGGCTGGTCAGTGGCGCCGAGCTCGCCGAGCCGGTCGAAGGCCCACAGGGCGCCCACGCCGTTATGGCGCAGGGGCGCTCCGTCCGGGACAGAGTAGGTCCGCACGGAATCCCGCGCGTCCGCCAGCCGCACGGTCAGCGATCCGGTGCGCGGCAACCGGCCGACAACGCGGAAACGGCCGGGACCGGTCTGCAGGGTGCGGAAATCGACGTCCTCGCCTTCGGCCGTGCGGATGTCGATGACCCGCGGCGCGTCCTTGTCGAGGCGCGCAACCAGCGCCTCCGGCGTCGCGCCGACCAGGTCGAGATGCTCGCCGCCCGACCTGGCGGCCAGGGCGCGCAGGAATCCGCGATCGGCGTCCGCGCTGCTGGAGACGGCGTACAGGCGGCAGGGCGCCCTGACCGGCTTGTAGGGGTCGACGGTGATCACGCCGTCGGACACGAACAGGCAGACGTCGGCGGGCGCCGCGGCGATGTCGAACAGGCCCGCGACCGAGGCCGCGCTGCCATAGTCTACGGTCTTGAGCGCCGCGAGCAGATCCTGACGGGCGTTGGGCCCCGTGAAGGTCTTCAGCGCCGGCTTCGCCGCGTCGAACAACACCAGATCGATGGCGCCCGGCCGGGCCTGCGCCAGGTAGAGATCCACCAGCTTCATCTCGGCGACCAGATCGTCGTCCTGCCGCGACAGTGAGCGGTCCCAGTAGACCCGCACCCGTCGGCTTGCCGTGTCGGCGGCGGCGGCCGGGGCGGCCACATCCTCGATCTCGAAGAAGTCGTCGCCTTCGTGGTGGCGGGCGGTCAGCAGCGGCGCCGCGCGACGGACCGGGCCAATGCTCAGCCCGCCGGTCAGGGCGGCGTCCTTAGCGGTCACGGCGGCTTCGTTCCAGGCCACGACCATCTTGCCGGGACCGGTGATCAACGGCGCGGCGGCCAGACCCTCTCCGGTCACTGAAATGCTCAGCGCACCGACCGTCCTGGGCGACTCCAGCGGTAGCAGGAACGGCGCGTCGGTCGACAGCGGCGTGACGAAGGTCAGGCGGATCGTCCGGCCCTTGCCGGGCATGATCGGGAAGACGCGCGTCTTGAACGCCCCGGCGCGAGTCACCGTCGCGATGCCCGGATCGACGCCCCGGCGTACCTGCGCCTCGTAGGCCAGCTTGGCCTTGCGCTCGCCGACCAGCACGCCGTCGACCATCTGGTCGTTCACGTCGAGCGCATAGCCGGTGACGACCGAACCCCGCGGCAGGTCGAGCGTGAAGTCGCCTTCAACCGGCCGGGCTGACGGGTTCTCGAACCGGATGGTGGCGGTGGTCTGGGCCACGCCGCCGGCGATCCGCACCTGGATATCGAGCGCGCCGATCTTCAGCTGTTCTTCGGAGGGCTTGCCGCCGTTCAGGACGTAGTCCCGCGCCACCAGCTCGGGGTTGGCCGGCGCGGCGAAGGCGGCGGCGGTCAGGATCAGGGACAGCAGAAGGCCGAGAAGGGCTGGACCGCGCATGTGTCGTCGTCCCGGAGGTTACACAGGAGGGCAATAGGGCATGCGGCCGGCGAGGCCGCAATCGCCTGAACGCGGGATCAGATCCCCGAGGCGATCAGCGCGTTCGTCGCCGCCTCGATCCGCGTTTCCATCTCGCGCATGAACTCGCCACGCTTGAGGCCCGGCGGGATCGGCGGCAGGAACTCGAACACGATAGCGCCCGGGTAGCGCATGACGCCGTGAGCCGGCCAGTGGACGCCGGTGTTCAGCGCCATCGGCGTCACGGGCATGTTCAGCTCGCGATAGAGGGCGGCGATGCCGGGCTTGTAGTCGGGTTCCGCGCCGGGCGCCTTGCGGGTGCCCTCGGCGAAGATGACCAGCTGGCGGGCGTCGGTGAAACGATCGCGGGCGTCAGCCACCAGCCGCTTGAGCGCCGAGGCGCCGCCCTCCCGGTCGACCACGATCATGCCGCCCTTGCGGGCGTACCAACCGAGGAACGGGATGACCATCAGCTCCTTCTTGGTCACGAAACAGGCGTCCGGCAGGAAGGCGAAGCCGCCGAAAACATCGAACATGCACTGGTGCTTGGCAGCGATCAGCACGGCGCCCTTGGGAAGGTGCTCGCGGCCGCGGATCTCGACCTTGATGTTGCAGATCCAGCGCAGCAGCAGGGTCGAGCCGGCGCCGTACCAGGTCAACACATGCGTGACCCAGGCCCTCGGCGCGAGGAACAGCGGGATCATCAGCAGGGCGACGAGGAGCGAGTAAAGGTAGTAGGCGGCGATGAAGATCAGCGACCGGACCAGGATCAAGGCTTGGTTCCCTTCTGGGGCGCAGGGCCCTTCGCTTCGGCCTTGGCCGGCGGCGTCTCATGGGACTTGGCGCCACCCGATACGCCTTCGCGCACCAGGATCGCCAGATACTTGCAGTATTCGATGGCCAGCCGTCGCGCATCCCCGCTCTTGCGCCACCAGTGGCGCACGTCGACCGGCCCGGTGACGACCGGATAGGGCGTCAGCGTCGCCTTGGGCATGGCGGACCGCAGCAGCAGCAGGGTGCGGGGCATGTGATAGTCGGAGGTCACGACGATCAGGCTGTCGTAACCCTTGCCGTCGGCCCATTCGGCGATCTCGCCGGCGTTGCCGATGGTGTCGGCCGCCGCGTAGCCCAGGTCGACGCAGCAGTCGTAGATAGGCTTGACGGCCCCGGTGACGGCCAGCAGGTCGGCGCGGCTGGCCTCCTTGTTGACGCCCGAGATCAGCAGCCGGCGGCCCTTGCCGCGTTCGAGCAGCCGCACGGCAGCCTCGAGGCGAAGGTCCGAGGCGCCGGTCAGCGCCACCACGGCGTCGGCCACGGCCGGCTCGTCGGGCGGCGTGGTGCGCTCGATCCGCTGGGCGAAGGCGATCAGGCCGACAGCCCAGATCAGGGCCAGGACCAGGATGGCAGCCAGAACGCGTCTCACGACAGCTCTCCAATCAGTCCCCGGGCGGCCACCCGGGCGGCGACCGCGGCGACCAGCGCCGCGATCAGCGGCGTCGGGACGACCGCGATCAGGTCAATCCAGGCCACGGGCAGCACCGGCGTCAGGCCCTGCCCGCCGCCGGCCAGCCTGGCCAGCGCGCCGATGATGGCCGCGCCACCGGCGCCGAACAAGCCCGCCAGCGCCGCAGCCTGCGCAAATCGTGTCTGGAACAGCCGAATGACGAAAACCGGCTGCGCGCCGGACAGATGTAACACTTCGATGGTCTCGCGGTGGGCAGCCATGGCCGCGCGGGTGGCGAAGGCGATCACAGCCCCCGCCGCAGACGCGATCAGCAGGAACACCGCCAGCGCCGACCAGCGGGCGATTCCCGCGCCGCGCTCGATGTCGCCGATCCACAGGCTGTGGTCGTCGACGGTGGCGTCGATGCCGGCCGCCTTGAGCGCCTGATCCAGCGCGGCGGCCTTGGCGGGCGCCCTGGGATCGAGGTCCACGGCCACCAGCCGCGGAATGGGCAGGTCGTCGAGCAGCGCCTCGTGGCCGAGCCAGGGCTCCAGCAGCGCCTCTGCCTTGGCCTTCTCCAGCGCCCGCGCCTCGCTCACGCCCTTGACCCCGGCCAGCGCCTCGGCGGCGCGGCCGGCGGCGGCGTCGGGTGTTTCAGCGCCCTGGGCGCGGACCACCACCGTGGCCGAGCCGGTCAGCTGGCTGGTCCAGCCGTGCGCCGCCCGGTTGGCCGCCAGCGCGCCGAGCGCGGTCAAGCAGGCGAGGAAGCAGAGCACCGCCACGACGAACACCAGCGACCCGTCGCGCGGGTCCTTCGTCGGCAGCAGCGGGCCAGGCTTCCAGCGCCGGATGTCGAACAGGTCGGTCACCCTGGATGCTCCCCTCTTGGGGGAGCTGTCAGCCCGCGAGGGCTGACTGAGGGCGCGCCGCCGGTCGTGGCCCCCTCCACCCTGCGTCGCGGGGTCCCCCTCCCCCGGAGGGGGAGGATCTGCTGAACGGCTCTCATGCCCCGGCCTCCCCGACGCCGCGTCCGAAGGCGCGCAGGCGGCCCTTGTCCAGATGCAGCACCGGCTGGCCGGAGCGAGCGACCAGGTCCTCGTCATGGCTGGCGATCAGCACGGTGGTGCCCAGCCGGTTCAGTTCGACGAACAGCTTGAGGATCCGCAGGGCATGGGCGTCGTCGACGTTGCCGGTCGGCTCGTCGGCCAGCAGGATGTCGGGCCGGTTGACCACGGCCCTGGCAATGGCCAGCCGCTGCTTTTCCCCGCCGGACAGCGTCGGGGGCAGGGCGTGCATACGCGCCTTCAGACCTACCCAGGCCAGCAGTTCGGCGACATCGTTGCGGTAGTCCTCGGGCTTGCCACCGGCGATGCGCAGGGGCAGGGCGACGTTGTCGAACGCCGACAGGTGGTCGAGCAGCTTGAACTCCTGGAACACCACCCCGATGCGCCGGCGCAGGAACGGCCGGTCTGTCGGCGCCACCGCATCGACATCGCGGCCGAACAGTTCGATGGTTCCCCTTGAGGGCCTTTCGGCTAGGTAGATCAGCTTCAGCAGGCTGCTCTTGCCGGCCCCCGACGGGCCGGTGAGGAAGTGGAACGATCCGGGCGCGAGGGCGAAATTGACGTCCTTCAGCACCTCGGCCGCACGCCCATAGCGCATGCCTACGCCGTCGAAGCGCAGGATGGGGCCGGCGAGGGGTTCACCAGCTGGTGCGGCGTCTCGGTTTCTGGACATGAGGGCCGTAATCGGCGACCTCAATGGAGGAGCGGGAGCGTCCGATTCGCCGGCATGATACTGACCTGTCCAGAGTGCGCTACCCGCTATTTCGTCCCCGACGACAAGGTCGGTCCTGACGGACGAACGGTAAAGTGCTCGTCCTGCGGAAACCGTTGGACGGCCCATGGCGAGCCCGCCTTGGAGCTGTTCGTCGACGCCAGCGAAGGCGCGACCGTTCGCGAGCCGTTCGAGCCTGCCCCCGACGAACAGCCGGTCAGCGCCCTGCCGGGCGAGGAGCTGCCCAAAGTCTTCCGCCAGAAGGCAGACACCGACCGCAGAGTCCGGGAGGCCGTGACCACCGGCATCGTCTGGGCCGGCATGGCCGTGGCCCTGGTGGCCCTGGTCGCGACAGCCATCGTCTTTCGCGTCCATGTGGTCCAGCTGTGGCCGGGCAGCGCGGCGGCCTATGCCGGCGTAGGCCTGCCCGTAAACCGGCTGGGCCTGATCATCGAGGACGTGCGCGCCGAGCCGGCGCTGCAGGACGGCCACGCGGCCCTGGCCGTGACCGGCGTGATCCGCAATGTCGAGGACCACGCCGTGCCGGCCCCGCCGCTGCGCGTGACCCTGACCAACAAGGCCCACAAGGTGGTCGCCGTGAAGCTGGCCGCGCCGGCCGATCCGATGATCCCGCCGGGCGGGGTGCGCCATTTCGTGGTCACCCTGCTCGATCCGCCGACGACGGCCGCCGATCTGGAAGTGGCCTTCGATCTCGACCATCACCCGGCGCCGCCGGCGCCCGGTCTTGCGCCGGAGAGCAAGCGCCTGGAACTGCGCGGCGTTGCCGAGCCCGCGGCCCTGCCGGCCGGCCCGGTCGCCGAGGCCCATCCGCTGCCGGACGCCTCTCCCTACGCCCTGCCCAAGGAAGGCCACTGATGAGCGACCAGCCGTCCGTCCTGATCTCCGAGGACGAGGTCGCCGCGCGCGTCGCCGCCATCGCCGCCGTGATCGCCCCCCGCATCGACGACGAGACGGTCATGGTCTGCCTGCTGACCGGCGGCATCTGGTTCGCCGCCGATCTGACCCGCGCCCTGGCCCGGCTGGGCCGGCATGTACATTTCGACGCCCTGTGGCTGTCGTCCTATCGCGACGAACGCCACAGCTACGGCCGCTGCGAGGTCCGCGCGGACCTGCAGCGCCCGGTGCTGGGCCGTAAGGCGCTGATCGTCGACGACGTCTTCGACACTGGCCTGTCGCTCAGCGAGGCGGCCCGCATGGTCAAGGACGCCGGCGCCGCGGAGGTGCTGACCGCCGTCTTCGCCAGCAAGCCCTGGCCGACGGAGCGCGCCATCAAGGTCGACTTCGTCGCCTGGGAAGCGCCGGGCCGGTTCCTGGTCGGCTACGGCATGGACGTGGCGGGGACCATGCGCGGGCTGCCGTATGTCGGGGCGATGGACTGAGCATCGACAAGGACCGTCGCGGCATTTGAGCGGCTCGCATCGTAGGCCTGCCCCGGCGCCGTCGCAGACCCATGCGGGCTGAACAACGCACTTGATCAGGCCCCGACCGGTGGTGCGCCGGGGCCGCGTTCGCGCTCGGCGGTTCCCAGCAGCCGCAGGATTGGCCGTGCGAAGGCGATCATCATGACCGCCGCGAAGCCGGGCATTGCCGCCGTCAGCAGGAAGTAGAGCGAGGGGCCGAGGGGTTCGTAAAATCTGCCGAGGTAGCCCAGCAGGAAAAAGCCGAACGCTCCGAACAGGGCGGAAAAGGCGAACATCATGCCGTTGACCGACTGCGGCGAGTACCGGCCGATGATCGCCTTGCTGGGCGGATCCATCCAGGCATAGGACAGCCCGAGCACGAGGTAGAAGGCGAGCCAGCCGACAATCGGAACCTGCGGCAGCGCGGCGAGCAGGCCGACGATCACGAACGCCGCGGTGATCGAAGCGCCGCCGATCCCGACCTTGACCACGTCGCTGGGTTCCCGACCCCGGGACGCGAGACCGTCCCAGATCCGGTTGGCGATCAGCACGCCGAGAATGGTGAGGAAGCCGTCGGCGGTGAGGATCCATGTGACCGGCACCTCGAAGGCGCCGATCTTGCGATTCACTGCGGTGTCCGCCCAGACGACCATGATGCCGTAGGCCTGCTGCGCCGCGCCGAACAGCAGAACCCGGGGAACCAGCGTCAGGATGACGGCGCCGACCGTGATCCACTGCGCCTTGTCGAGCTTCGGCGGCGTCTCGCCGCGGGCGATCAGATCAGGCGGCATGTGCCGGCGGCCGAGGAGATAGGTCGCCAGACCGATCAGCATCCCGATGCCGGCGGCTCCGAAGCCCCAGTGAAAGCCGAGCCTCTCGCCCATCGTGCCGGCGATCAGCGGCGCCATGAAGGCTCCGACGTTGAGCGCCATCAGGTAGACGCCGAAGGCGCGCGTACGCCGCGTGTCTTCGGGGGCGTAAAGCCCGCCGATCTGCGCTGCGAGGTTGCCGATGAAGCACCCTCCGCCCAGGATCAGCAGCAACAGGGCGAGCAGGAAGGCCTTCTCGCTGGCCATCGTCAGGTGTCCGGCGCTCATCAGCAGCGCCCCGATGGTGATCGTCTTCACGCGGCCCAGGACCCGGTCGCCCAGCCAGGCGCCGATCAGGGGCGTGACCAGGATCAGCCCCGAATAAAGGCCGAACGTCTGCGCCGCGAGCGCCAGGTCGGTCATCGGGCCGAACAGGCTTTCCAGCATGCTTCGGTAGGTCGCCAGCCCGACCACGTTCCCGGCATTGCCCGGCAGCAACAGGTGCTTGGTCATATAGAGCATGAGCAGCGACTGCATGGCGTAGAAGCTGAAGCGCTCCCACATCTCGGTGCCGGCAAGGAAGCCCAGACCCCGGGGGTGACCGAAGAAGCCGGTGTCCTCCTGGACGGTGACGTTCGGTGGACCCGCCCGATCCGGTGTTGTCTCGGCCGAGGCGCCGGCGCCCGTTTCGATCGGTGTCATCGACACAGCTCCGTTCGCCGGACGGAGCCAGTCTCCCGCCGATGAGGCGAGCCTATAGGAGCGTTACGGCCTCACAAGCACCTATCTCGGGCTCGGCGGTGCGGACCCGACGTAGAGGGGCGGCCTCACCCCTCCCACTGAAACACCACCTCCACCCCCACCCCGAACACCCTCGAAATCCGGAAGGCCGCCTCGAGCGAGGGCGAGTACTTCCCCTGCTCAATGGCGACGATGGTCTGGCGGGTCATGCCGATGGCGTCGGCGAGGGCCTGTTGGGTCATCTCGCCGTGGTCGAAGCGCAGGCGGCGGATCTGGTTCCGGATCGGCGGCGGGACGGCCATCTCAGACCCCCCGGCGGTAGCCGATGATCTTGCCGCCGGAGTGGACCACTTCGCCGACCACCATCGACAGCAGGATGGCGTTGGCCATGACCAGCGGGCTGGCGCCGGCCATCCACAGGGCGGAGGCGCAGAACACCGCGCCGTTCAGCGCGTAGAAGCCGGCCCGCGCCGCCTTCAGG
>JBKJII010000394.1:0-4703 GCA_046598505.1 Caulobacter sp.
CGCGACCCCTACGGCGAGTTCGACAGCTTCGGTCACCACAACAACGCCCGCCTGCGCGCCTTCCTCGACAGCTTCGGCTTCGAGTACGAGTTCGTCTCCTCGACCGACTGCTATCGCGGCGGGATGTTTGACCAGACCCTGTTGACGGCCCTGGCGCGGTTCGACGGCATCCAGAAGATCATGCTGCCCTCGCTGGGCGAGGAACGCCGCGCGACCTATTCGCCGTTCCTGCCGATCAGTCCGAAGACCGGCAAGGTGCTGCAGGCCCCGACGCTGGAGCGTCACGTCGACCGCGGCACGATCGTTTTCCGCGACGAGGACGGCGAACTGACCGAGGTTGCGGTCACCGGCGGCGGGGTGAAGATGCAGTGGCGGCCCGACTGGGCCATGCGCTGGACAGCGCTGGGCGTCGACTACGAGATGAGCGGCAAGGACCTGGTCGACAGCGTCCGGCTCAGCAACCAGGTCTGCAAGGTGCTGGGCGGGGTGCCGCCCGAGGGGTTCAACTACGAACTCTTCATGGACGAGCACAACCACAAGATCTCCAAGACCAAGGGCAACGGCCTGACCATGGAGGAGTGGCTGCGCTACGGCGCGCCCGAGAGCCTCGCCTACTACATGTTCCAGTCGCCCAAGTCGGCGAAGAAGCTCTATTTCGACGTCATCCCCAAGGCGACGGACGAGTATCTGCAGCAGCTGGACGCCTTCAACCGCAAGCGAGTTGAGGGCGGCAACGCCGTCGATCTGAACAACCCGGCCTGGCACGTCCATATGGGCCAGCCGCCCGAGTCGGGCTCGCCGGTCAGCTTCTCGCTGATGCTGAACCTGGTTTCGGCGGGCAACGCCTCGGACCGGGAGGTGCTGTGGGGCTTCCTGACCCGCTACATCCCCGGCGCGACCCCGGCGACCGAGCCGCTGCTCGACCGCCTGGTCGGCTATGCGATGAACTATTACGAGGACTTCGTCGCCCCGACGAAGGCCTTCCGCGTGGCGACCGATCAGGAGCGCGCGGCGATGGAGGACCTGCTGGCCCGCTTCCGCGCCCTGCCGGCCGGCTGCATGGACGCCGAGCAGATCCAGTTCGAGGTCTATGAGGCCGGCAAGGCCCACGGCTTCGATCCGCTGCGCCTGTGGTTCCAGGGCCTGTACGAGGTGCTGCTTGGCCAGACCCAGGGCCCGCGCTTCGGCTCCTTTGCGGCGATCTTCGGCCTCGACAAGACCATTGCCCTGATCGAGGACGGCCTCGCCGGCAGGCTTCTGGCCGCCTGAACGCAACATAACAGCCCCGCCCCGATGGCGTTCAGACGGGCCGGGGCAATCTCCTCCTCACAGACGGGCGATGTCCCGCTGACCTTCGAGGAGACCTGTTATGACCAAGACCCTGAACACCAAGATCACCGCCGCCGCCCTGGCCCTGTCCGTCGCCGCCGCCCTGGGCGCCGCGCCGGTGGCCGCCAACGCCGCGCCAAACGGCGTGACCAACTGCGCCGCCAGCGGCCAGAAGCAGGAGAAGGGCGCTATCATCGGCGCGCTGTTGGGTGGCCTCATCGGTTCCAAGGTTTCGAGCAACGAGCGCGGCCTCGGCACGGCGGCCGGCGTTGTCGCCGGCGCGGCCGCGGGTTCCTACATCGGCTGCAGCGCCCAGACGAAGCAAGCCTATGCCAACGGGACCTACCAGTCGGGCGGTCGCACCCTGGCCCACTACGTCCAGCCCGCCCGTTTCGAGCGCGCTGGCGGCCAGTTCGCGGCCAGCACGCGGGTCAACCTGCGCGCCGCCCCGACCACCACCGCCCGCGCCGTGGGCATGCTGCAGCCGGGTGAGCGCTTCCAGGCCCTGGCCAGCGCCAACAACGGCCGCTGGATCCTGGTCGGCCGCAACGGTGTCGGCATCGGCTATGTCGCCAGCGCCTATGTGATGCCCACGGGCCTGCAACGCACGGCCTACGGCTACTAGTCGCGGTTCACGTCGCCATCGGCAGGGGCCGGTCCTTCGGGGCCGGCCCTTTTCGCTACTGGCTCGCCCAGAGGATGCGGGCGATCCAGGCGACGTCCTTCCGCTCGAGGGTGCGGCCCGGATAGTCGGGGTTGAGGGACTTGAGCTCGATCGCCCGGGCCGAGATGCGCGCGACCTCCTTGGCCAGCACCTCGCCGGCGATGGTCCTGACCACCACCCGGTCGCCGCGACGCGGCTCCGAGCCCGCCGGATCGACCACGATGCGGTCGCCCTCGCGGTAGACCGGGGCCATGGAATCCCCGCTGATCTCCAGGGCGTAGACTCCCTCCCGGGCGAGGCCGGGAAAGTCGATCTCGTCCCAGCCCTGGCCGACGGGGAAGCCGGCGTCGTCGAAGAACCCGTCGTCACCGGCCTGGGCAAAGCCGATCAGAGGCACGCCCCGGATCACCGCCGTCGCCCCGCCCTCGGCCAGGGCGGCGAATTCGGCGAAGCTGACGCCCGTCGCTTCAAGCACCTTCGACAGACTCTCCGTCGAGGGCCAGCGCGGTCGGGCTTCAGCGTCGTTCGACAGCCGCTTGGATCGGTTGAAACTGGTCGGATCGAGCCCTGCCAACCTCGCCAGAGCCGAAGCGGTCATGTCGAACCGCGCGGCCAGAAGGTCGATAGCGTGCCAGATCTGGGCGTGGGAGGGGCGCATGATGAGAGGAAAATAATCCTCGTTTACAGGAAAGTAAACCTAGCTCACGGTGGTTTCGCTCGACTCCAGGCCCCGATCACGAGCATGCCCACGGCGCCGAATCCCATGGCCGCCAGATAGGACAGGTGCAGGCGAACGGTGAGATCGCTTTCGACCCATCGGGCCACGCCGCCGGCCACGGCCAGCATCTGGAATCCGCAGGCGTAAACCGGCCAGGGGCGCGGTGAGCGCCAGGACAGGCCGATCAGCGCGCAGAGCACCGTCCCGTCGATGATCAGCAGCCACAGGCCTGCCGACAGGGTCCCTGACATCCACTGGCACGCCAGTGACGCCAGCCAGGCCGCCGAGAAGAGGGCCGCGCCGCGCCGTTCCACCTGACCGCCGCGCAGCCAGGCGCCGAGGATCGCGATCGCCAGAAGCAGGGCGAAGGCGACCAGGGCCATGGTTCACTCCGCAGGCTGGGCGTCCGTCTGGCGACCCAGCGGCTTGATCAGGGGGCCGAAGCCGGTCGGCGCCAGGCCGAGGTTCCTGCCCAGGGCTTCCAGGGCTCCGTGGGTCCGGATGATTTCGCGCTGTGCATCGCCGAGGGCCTCGACCGCTGCCGTGACGCGCTTCAGCGCCGGATCGCCGGCGCCGGCCGGCACGCCAAGGGCGCGTTTGGCGTCGATCATCTGTCGCATCAACACGACGGCCTGGGCGAGCGCCTCTTCGACGGCGGCCTCCGTGGAGAACAGCGACCCGGCGACCGCAGACGCGACCAGAACCCTGTCCACTCACCCGCCCCCTGCGTGAAATCCGATTTGGGGACTGGATCACGCGACGGGAAAAATCGCAACGCTACAATCTATGGTAAACATCACAGAAACGCGACTGTTGACGTTGACGTAAGGGGCATATACGCCTTCCTCAACGATAAAACGGTGGCACGGGAGGAAACAATGCCAACCGAACTGCGGCGTCCAGAACGCACTTTCACCATTCGTCAGCTCTGCACCGAGTTCAAGGCGACGCCTCGCGCGCTGCGCTTTTACGAGGACAAGGGCCTGCTTACCCCCGCCCGCGACGGCATGAACCGGGTCTATTCCTACAAGGACCGCGCCCGGCTGATCCTGATCCTGCGCGGCAAGCGCGTCGGCCTGTCGCTGCAGGAAATCCGCGAGATCCTCGAGCTCTACGGCGAGCACGACGAGGCGATGCAGCAGAACGCCCACTCCCTGAAGAAATTCAAGGAGAAGATCGTCGACCTCGAGCAGCAGCGCGAGGACATCGAGGGCGCGATCAACGAACTGCGCGCCGCCTGCGATCGCCTCGAAAAGCATCTGGCCGACAAGCGTCCGGACCTGCTGCCCAAGGCCGCGGACTACGACCAGATGCTGCGCGCGCGTCTTGACGGCCATCCCGAGCTTCTCGGCGCCAAGTAGGCGGCTGCAAGACCATTTCCCTGACCTGACGGAGCGCCCATGGCCTATCAGCCGCCGGCTCGCGAGCACGTGTTCCTCCTGCGCGATGTGCTGGAGATCGACCGCTATTCAAATCTGCCCGCGTTCGCCGACGCTTCAATGGACGTGGTCGAGCAGATCATAGAGGAAGCGGCGCGGTTTACCGGCGAGGTGCTTGCTCCCCTGAATTCGGTCGGGGACAAGCAGGGCTGCACGTGGAGTCCGGACTTCACGGTCAAGACGCCCGACGGCTTCAAGCAGGCGTACAAGCAGCTCTGCGCCGGTGGCTGGACCGGTCTCGGCTCGGATCCCGCCTATGGCGGCCAGGGTCTGCCGCACGTCGTGAACCTGTCCTTCAGCGAGATGTCGAGCTCGGCCAACATGGCCTTCTCCATGTATCCGGGCCTGGCGCACGGGGCCTATTCGGCGATCCACACCGGCGGCAGTGACGACCAGAAGCAGACCTATCTGCCCAAGATGGTCTCCGGCGAATGGACGGGGACCATGAACCTGACCGAGGCGCAGTGGGGCACGGATCTGGGCCTACTGCGCACCAAGGCGGTTCCGCAGGGCGACGGCAGCTACAAGATCTCGGGCCAGAAAATCTGGATCT
>JBKJII010000410.1:0-2015 GCA_046598505.1 Caulobacter sp.
CTCGCCGCGCCAGACAACGGCGACCGAGGCGCCGATTTCCAGACCGTTCTCGAAATTGCTGACAAACGCGTCCCGGATCGACCGGAAGCGCTCGTCGCAGACGCCGTGGATTTCAACGGGCGCGGCCATCAGCGGGCGAGTCCCAGATGCGAGGCCAGGCGGCCGGTGAGGAAGGCGGACCGGTGCGCCGGATCCTGGACTGTGGCGGCGATCTTCGCGCGTAGCGCCTGGGCCTCGTCCCAGTGCGCGGACGCCTCCGGCTCGCGGCCGAGGGCGTCCTCGATCTGTGCCTGGCGGGCGAGAATGGACCAGAGCAGTCCGTCGGCGTTGCTCTGGCGGGCCAGGTCGGCGGCGGTCGTGATGGCCTCCAACGCCCTCTGCGGGTCACCCTCGGCGACGGCCAGTTGAGCCTGCAGGACCCTGCGGGCCAGTTCGGTGAGATAACCGAGCAACCGATCGGACAGGGCGTCCCACGGAAACAGGGCGCGGGCGCCGGCGACGTCGCCGCGCGCGAGGGCCCGTGTCGCGCGACCGACCCGGTCAGGCTCCACGCCGGTCGAGGCGATCAGCGCATCGATCCGGTCCAGCGTGTCTGTGTCGCCGGTGAACATCACCGACATGCCGGCCATAAGCGAGCTGATCCAGGTCAGCATCCAGACCCTGACAAGGGCGTGGGACTCGGCGATGACGTGCGGCGCCCGCTCAAGGGCCGCGTCATAGACCCCCAGCTGGACCTCATAGTCGAGCCTGCCCATGTCGCTCAGGGCCGCGCCAAAGCGGTGGTCCTTGTCGGCGATCTCCTCCCCCAGGGACGTCCAGGCCTGGTCGTAGCGGCCCAGCGCCATCAGCGCGAAGGCCCGGATCGAGGGGTACTGCACCGGCAGGGTTCCGATCCGGTAGGCCAGTTCCACGCCCGCGTCGCAGATCTCGACGCAGCGATCCAGTTTCCCGACCCGCAGGGTGGTCCACATCATCCCGAAATAGAGGGCGTTCAGGCGAATCGGGTCGCGCCGCGCCAGCAGCCGCTCAAGCAGTGCTTCGGCGTCTTCCAGCGAGCCGCCGCGGGTGCCCAGCGCCTTGATCTGGACGTCGAACCGGATCTCCTCGTCGCCGATCGCCTCGCCGATCACGCCCGCCTCATCGAGGTTGGCGCTGGCCTGGTCGCGATAGTCGGTCCAGTAGTCGATCAGCTGCGCGGTGGCGATCAACGACAGGGCCAGCGCCTTCTGATCGCCGAGGACTCGCGCCAACGCGATGGCCCGCTCGTAGGCGTCACGGCACTTCTCGGCGAACCCTTTGTGGTCGAGCGACATGACGTAGTAGCCGCGAGCGAGGGTTCGCTGGACGTCCAGTTCGTGTTGCGGGTCGCCCCCGTCGCGGGCGCGGATCATCAACTGTTCCAGGTCGTCTATGGCTTCGCTGCCGCGCCAGATATCCAGCAGCATTCGGCAGCGTTGCAGGGTGAAATCGTCCTTGGCCGCCTGGGTCGGGGCGAGTTCCACCGCCTGGTGCAGGGCCACCAGGGACTCCGGAATCCGTTCCGAGCCGCGCAGGGCTTCCGCCCGCAGGCCTTGCAGACGCGACGACGTTTCGGCGTCGCCCTGGTCGTGCAGCGCATTGAGCGCCAGATCGAATTGCTTGAGGGCGTCCTCGAAGGCCAGGGCGGCGACGGCGCGTTCCCCCGCAAGGGTCAGATAGTGGGCCGTTCGGGCGCCGTCGGCCGCCGAGCCGGCCTGATACAGATGGTGGCCGATCTCGCTGGCGGCCTGTTCCGCCTTCGCCGGTCCAACGGACTCCAGCGCTTCGGCGATGCGCAGGTGCAGCCGTTGCCGGCGTGGCAGGGACAGGGCGCCTGACAGGGTCTGGCGCATCTGCTCGTGGACGAAGCGGTAGCGGGCCACGCGGTCGTGCGACACGTCCTCGATCAGGTTCATCCGTTCGGCCTCCTCGACGGCGTCGAGGATATCGTCCTCGCTCCGCGCCGGGTCGGCCTTGACCAGCAGGTCGAACGCGAA
>JBKJII010000489.1:0-8464 GCA_046598505.1 Caulobacter sp.
AATCGGCAGCATCGCGGGCAGGTCTAGTGCGTCGGAACGCCCTCGTCACCGTAAGCCGTTGCGCGAGACGCCTTTGCTGCTAACGTCCCCGACCTGTTAGCCGTACCGGGGGTTCGGCGCCAAAAGGGGGAGCGAGACGTATGTCCCGCCTGTTTCTCAAGAAATCCATCGAGCAGGTCCAGCACGAATCCAACACTCACCAGCTGAAGCGCACCCTCGGGGCGTGGAATCTGGTGCTGCTGGGCATCGGCTGCATCATCGGCGCGGGCATCTATGTGATGACCGGCAACGCGGCGGCCAACTACGCTGGTCCGGCCGTCATGCTGTCCTTCATCGTCGCCTTCTTCGCCTGCATTTTCGCAGGACTCTGCTACGCCGAACTGGCCTCAACCATGCCGGTGGCGGGCTCGGCCTATACCTACAGCTACACCACGCTGGGCGAGCTGTTCGCCTGGATCATGGGGTGGTTGCTGGTGCTGGAATACGGCATCGCGGCCTCGACCGTGGCCGCCGGCTGGTCCGGCAACGTGGTCAGCCTGCTGCACAACTTCGGGATGGAAATTCCGCCCATGCTGACCACCTCCTTCATCCAGGCGGTGCCCGGTGAAGGCGGCCTGACCTTTGTCCAGAGCCATGGCGCGAACCTTCTGGGCGCCCTGGGCATCCTGGGCGTTACCGGCCTGCTGGTGCTTGGCGTGTCTGAATCGGCCGCCGTCAACAACGTCATCGTGGCCATCAAGGTCGGCGTGCTGCTGGCCTTCATCGTGATGGGCATCGGCTTCATCAATTTCGAAAACTGGGTGCCGTTCATCCCGGCCAACGAAGGCGGGTTCAAATACGGCGTCCCGGGCATCTTCCGCGCCGCCTCGGTCATCTTCTTCGCCTATGTCGGGTTCGAGGCGGTTTCGACCGCCGCCGCCGAGGCCAAGAATCCCAGCCGAGACATTCCCATCGGCATCCTCGGATCGCTGCTGGTCTGCACCATCATCTACATGCTCGTCGCGGCCGTTCTGACCGGCGTCGTGCCCTTCCGTGAACTGGGCGTCGCCGCCCCGATCGCGCTGGCCGTGGACCGCATGGGCATTGGCTGGTTCGCCATCCTGATCAAGGTCGGCGCCGTCGCCGGCCTGACCTCGGTGATGCTGATCCTGACCTACGGCCAGAGCCGGGTGTTCTACGCCATGGCCAAGGACGGGCTGCTGCCGCGGGTTTTCTCCACGCTGCATCCGAAGTTCCGCACACCGTGGATCGGCACGATCATCCTTGGCATCGCCATCGCCATCACCGCCGCCCTGCTGCCGATCGACATCCTCGGCGACCTGGTCAGCCTGGGTACGGCGACGGCCTTCATGATTGTCTGCATCAGCGTCCTGTATCTGCGCAAGGCTCGTCCCGACCTGGTGCGGCCGTTCACCGCGCCGTGGGGAGCCATCACCCCGATCCTGGGCATCTTCTTCGCCCTGGTGATGATCGGCCCGCTGATGTTCGACATCTACGCCAAGGCCATGAAGGGTGACCTGATCCCGGCGACCCTGCTCGGCAGCTATCTCGCTGTCGGCGCGGCGATCTACATCTTCTACGGCTTCTGGAACTCGCGGCTCGCCAAGGGTCTCCCGCAGCACGAAGACTACGCTGGTCCGGGGCCGATGCAGGCCCAGGCCCACGGCGTCGGCGACGACCACGCCTGATCGGGAGGGGGCATGCCCTTCAGGGCGGGTCCCCCTCAGCCGACCACGAAAGGGGACACGTACCGGAGACGGTACATGTCCCCAGAGGGCCCGGGAGCGATCCCGGGCCTTTTTCGTGCCCGCCCCTTTATTCCGGAGGCCTGAACGCCGATCATATGGTCGAGCCGCCGTTCCAGGAGTTTGCGTGTCCACTTCCCCGATCAAGGCCTTCATCGCCCCGGTGACGCCGTTGCAGCAGAACTGCACGGTGGTCTGGTGCGAGAAGACCAGGAAGGCCGCGGTGATCGATCCGGGCGGCGAGATCCCGCGCCTGATGGCCGCCATCACCCAGCAGGGTCTGACCGTCGAGAAGATCTGGATCACCCACGGTCATATGGACCATGCCGGCGGCACCGCCGAGCTGAAGGCCCTGACCGGCGCGCCCATCGAAGGCCCCCACCCGGACGACCAGTTCTGGATCGACCAGATTCCCGAGACCGGCGCGCGCTACGGCATTCCCGGCGCCCAGGCCTTCACCCCCGATCGCTGGCTCGGCGACGGCGATACCGTCACCCTGGGCGAGACCGAGTTCGAGGTGATCCACTGCCCCGGCCACACCCCGGGCCACGTGATCTTCTTCAATCGCGAGGCCCGCTTCGCCCAGGTCGGCGATGTGCTGTTCAAGGGCTCGATCGGCCGCACCGACTTTCCGCGTGGCAACCACCAGCAGCTGATCGACTCGATCACCCTCAAGCTCTGGCCGCTCGGCGACGACGTCGCCTTCGTGCCCGGTCACGGGCCGATGAGCACCTTCGGCTTCGAACGCAAGGCCAACCCGTTCGTCTCGGACATCGCTCTGGGCGTCGAGGAGGGCAGCCTGCCGGAGATGGACGGCGTGCCGAAGCGCTACAGCTAGCGCCGAATGAGGGACAGACACCCCGGTGTCAGTCCCTGTCTGTGTTGCAGAGCTGAAATTCCGGCGCCACAGGTTGCGGGCACAAGGCGGCATGGAGCTCGTGATGGACAAGACCGCCAACAGTGTCGCCGATGAGCCCGGCGCCAGAATCCTGATCGTCGACGACGATCCGGGCATCCGCGACGTGATCGCCGACTTCCTGGGCAAGCATGGCTACCGGGTTGACCAGGCGTCCGACGCCCGGTCGATGGAACTGGCGCTGCAGCGCAGCCCGGCCGACCTGATCGTGCTGGACGTAATGATGCCGGGCGAGGACGGCCTGTCGATCTGCCGACGCCTGTCGGGCAACTCGGGCGGCCCGGGCATCGTCATGCTGTCGGCCATGGGCGAGGAAACCGACCGGATCGTCGGCCTCGAGCTGGGCGCCGACGACTACCTGCCCAAGCCCTGCAATCCCCGCGAACTGCTGGCCCGCGTGAGGGCCGTCCTGCGGCGGCGGCAGGAGCCCCGCACGGTCGAAGCGAACGCCGGAGCGACCTGTGAGTTCGCCGGGTGGCGGCTGGACCTGGTGCGACGCGAATTGCGCTCGCCGCCGGGCGTGATCGTCAATCTGTCGAGCGGTGAGTTTGCCTTGCTGCGCGCGTTCGTCGAGCGGCCCCAGCGCGTGCTGACGCGGGACCAGCTGCTGGACATGGCCCGCGGCCCCGACACCGAGGCCTACGACCGGGCCATCGACGTGCAGATCAGCCGTCTGCGCCGCAAGCTCGACGACGACAGCGGGATCGAGATCATCCGGACCATCCGCAGCGAGGGCTACATGTTCTCGCCCAAGGTCACCCGCACGTCATGAAGGCGCCCGGGCGCGGGACGCCGATCCTTGTTCAGGTGCTCGGGCTGGTGATCGTCTGCCTCGTGGCGGCGCATGCCATTTCCTCGGCCATCGTGCTGCACCTACCGCCGCCTGCCCCGGAAATCTATCGCCTGTCAGATGTCGCCCGGGCGCTACGCAGTCAGGGCCTGACGCCTGTTCCCGATGCGCGGCCTCTGGTGGTCAATCGTCAACGCACGGCGCCGCGCGAACAGGTCCTGCCCTCGCGCGGAGATCGATGGCGTGACGATGTCCGGCGCGGGCTCGCGGAGTCGTTGCAGGTCGAGCCCTCTCGGATCGCCATCGAGACCGAAGGCCCGCGCCGGATGTTCATGCGGACCCAGCAGGTCGGCACCAGCTTCGAGGTGCGGGTCTATCGCGGCGGGGTGATCAGCCACGGTCCCGGCGAGCATGGTCCGCCGATGCGCATGCCTGGTCCCGACGGGCATGGCGGCCCGCCTCGTCTTGAGGGTCCCGGACCCGGCCCAGGGGGCCCAGGCGGCCTCGGGGGTCCGGGACGATTCGGCGAACGCGTACTGTTCGCGCCCTTCAGGATCGGTGTTCGACAGGCGGATGGCCAATGGCTGGTCGTCCGGCCCCAGCCGACCTTCCAGTGGAATTCCTGGCAGGGCCACATCGTGATGACCCTGCTCATCTCGATCATCGCCGTCTCGCCGCTGGCCTGGCTGTTCGCGCGCCGGCTGGCGGCGCCGATCACGGCCTTCGCCAGCGCCGCGGACCGTCTGGGACGCGATCCGCGCGCGCCGCCGCTTGAACTGGCCGGTTCGAGCGAGGTGATCGCCGCCGCGGAGGCCTTCAACCGCATGCAGGAGCGCCTGCGCCGTTACGTTGAGGACCGCACCGCCATGGTCGGGGCCATTGCCCACGACCTGCGCACGCCTCTGACCCGCCTGCGCTTCCGTATCGAGGCGGCGCCGGAGGACATCCGGGGCAAGCTGGCCGCCGACATCGACCAGATGGACGCGATGATTTCCGCCACGCTGGGCTTTGTGCGCGACGCCACCCGCGCCGGCCCGCGCGAGAAACTGGAGCTGTCGTCCTTGATCGAGAGCGTGCTGGACGAGGCCGCCGAGACGGGCGCCGACGCCACCGCCCTGCCCTCGGAACGGCTGGTGGTCGAAGGCGACCCGGTGGCCCTGCGTCGACTGGCCGCCAATCTGGTCGAGAATGCGCTCAAGTACGGCCACCGTGCGCGCGGCAGGGTGTTCGCGGAAAACGGCGAGGCCGTTATCGAGATCGAGGACGACGGCCCCGGCATCCCGGTCGCGGAAGCGGAGCGGGTGTTCGAGCCGTTCTATCGTGGTGAGCCCTCGCGCAGTCGCGAAACCGGGGGCGCGGGCCTCGGGCTGGCGGTCGTGCGATCCGTGGCAAGGGCGCACGGCGGCGACGTCGCCCTGATCTCGCGGCCCGGCGGCGGGCTGACCGCCCGGGTGACCCTGCCGCTGTAGCGTGTTGCGATTGCGCAAAGCACGGGCCTTACTGGCGACACGGGACGGCGAGACGGTGACTCGCCCCTGTCGGAGTTGTTCATGCTTGTCCGCGCCACCTGTCTGTTTCTGCTGCTGTCCACCGCCCCTGGCCTCGCGCTGGCGCAGGATGACGGCGCGCCGATCAGCATTCCGGGCGGCGGGCCGGTCGAGCCTCCGCCCCCGCCGGGACCCCCGCCGATGCAACTGTTCATCAGCCCGTCCGGCGAACCGTTCCGGGCTCCACCGGGCGAGCCCTACCCTGTGGCGCAGTGGTTCAGCCGCGCCGACGCGAACCACGACGGTGTGCTGACCCAGGACGAATTCGTGGCCGACTCCATGGCCTTCTTCGACCATCTGGATACCGACAGGGACAAGGTCGTCGACGGCTTCGAGAACGCCGACTATGAGCGCGACGTGGCGCCGGAGATTACCGGCATCATGGCCCGCCGGGCGCCGCGGGACGGTGGTCCGCCCCCCATGGCCCTGCCGCCCAGTCGCGTGGAGCAGATGATGGGCCCACCCAGCTTTCTCCATCCACGCGGCACGCCCACGCCGGTCCTGCGCCAGGGCGCGGCGCAGTATTCCCTGATCAACGAGCCTCACCCGGTGCGCGGCGCCGATGGTGATCTGGACCAGCGTGTTTCGCGCGCTGAGGCCGAGGCGGCCGCCCGCAAGCGCTTTGGCCTGCTTGACCGCGACGGCGACGGCAGGATCGTCCTGTCCGACCTGCCCCCGACCCCGGCTCAGGCCATGGGCGGCGTCCGTCCTGACGACGGGCGACGGAAGAAGCCGCCCAAACGAGTTGAAATGCCGCTGCAACCTTGAGCGGCTACCCCATTGAGATAGCGGCGTCGCCGCCGAAGTGCAGTTACGAGACATCATGAGCCTGAACACCGCCCCGATGCGCCGCAAAGGGGGCCTCCCGCGCCCCGCTCTCTACGCCCTGGCCGCCGTGGGCGTGCTGATCGCCGTCTGGGCGGGATGGCAGGTCGTCAAGCCGAAGGCGCCGAAGGAGCCCTATCGCACTGAACAGGTGCAGCAGGGCGATATCACCAAGTCGGTGTCGGCCTCGGGTTCGCTGCAGGCGCTCGTCACCGTCGACGTCGGCTCGCAGATTTCCGGCCAGATTCTCAGGGTGCTCGTCGACTTCAACGATCAGGTCCATGCCGGACAACTGCTGGCGACGCTCGATCCGCAGACCTACGTCAGCCGGCTGCGGCAGGGGGAGGCGCAGATCGCCGCCAACCAGGCCCAGGTCGCCCAGGCCCAGGCCCAGGCCGAGCAGGCCCGGGCCGCCTACAACCGCACCAAGTCGCTGTATGATCAGGGCATCATGGCCAAGGCCGCGCTCGAGACGTCGATGGCGGCCTGGAAATCGACCCAGGCCAATGTCCAGGCGGCCCGCGCCGGGGTGACCCAGAGTCGGGCCGCATTGGCCAGCACGCGCACCGATCTGGCTCGCTCACAGATCGTCGCGCCGATCAGCGGCGTAGTGATCAATCGCAGCATCGAGCCGGGCCAGACCGTGGCCGCCAGCTTCACCGCCCCGGTGCTGTTCCAGATCGCCCAGGATCTGTCGAAGCTCGAGGTGAAAATTAGCGTCGACGAAGCGGACATCGGCCAGGTCCAGGAGGGTCAGACGGTTCGTTTCACCGTCGACGCCTTCCCCGATGACACCTACACCGGCGTGGTCACCCAGGTGCGCAAGCAGCCGGAAACCGCGTCCAACGTCGTCGCCTACATCGTCATCGCCCAGGCCGAAAACCCGGGCGGCAAGCTTATGCCGGGCATGACGGCCAACGCCGACATCGTCATCCAGCAACTTCGCGGCGTAATGAAAGTTCCGGCGGCGGCCCTGCGCTGGACGCCGCCGGATCAGCAGGCCTCGACCGCACCTCGCGCCTCGGGCCAGGGCTTTGGCGGACCGGGCGGTCCGCCCCAGGGCGGCGGCGGCCAGCGCCAGGGTGGCGGAGGCGGGCAGCGCGGCGGCATGGGCGCTCGTCTGATCGAACAGCTGGACCTCGACGCCGGCCAGAAGGCCAAGGTCGAGGCGATCATGGCCGAGGAGCGCACCAAGGCCGTGGCGAAGGCCTCGGGCGATCCGACCGCCATGCGCAAGGCCATGCGGGAAATGATGCAGACCGTCCTGACCCGCATCGAACCGATCCTCAAACCCGCACAGAAGGACAAGCTGGTCGCCTTGCGCGCGCGGATGGCCGCGATGGGCGGCGGCCGTGGCCAGGGCGGCATGACCGCCGGCGTGGTCTATGTCTTGCGCGACGGCAAGCCTGTCGCCGTGCCGGTCCGGGTCGGCGCGTCCGATGGTTCGTTCACCCAGGTCGTCGGCCCGTTGAAGGCCGGCGACGAAGTGATCATCGGCGGTGGACCCAAGCCGAAGGCCAAGGCGGCGCAAGGCGGCCCGATGGGCGGCGGCTCCGTCCGGGTGCGGATGTAGCCCGTGATCGAGATCCGCGATCTGGAGAAGATCTACCAGATGGGCGAGGAGACGGTGGCCGCGCTGGCCGGCGTGTCCCTGACCATCGAGCGCGGCGAGCACACCGCCATCATCGGCGTTTCGGGATCAGGCAAGTCGACCCTGATGAACATCATCGGCGGTCTGGATCGACCAACCCGCGGCAGCTACCGGTTCGACGGCGAAGACGTGTCCGGCTTCGACGACGACGACCTGGCCAACTTCCGCTGCCAGCGGATCGGCTTCGTCTTCCAGTCCTTCCAGCTGCTGCCACGGCTGACGGCGCTGCAGAACGTCGAGCTGCCGATGGTCTACGCCGGCCTGCCGCCGGTCGAGCGGCGGGCCCGCGCCGCTGCCCTGCTCGAGCGGGTCGGGCTGGGCGCCCGGACCGGCCACCGGCCGACCCAGATGTCCGGCGGCCAGCAACAGAGGGTGGCCATCGCCCGGGCCCTGGCCAATTCCCCGGACCTGCTGCTCGCCGACGAGCCGACCGGCGCCCTCGACAGCCAGACCGGCAAGGACGTGCTGGACCTGTTCAGGACCCTCAACGCCGACGGGCTGACGCTGGTGCTCGTGACTCACGATCAAAAAGTCGCCGACCAGGCCCACCGACGCGTGACCTTTGAGGATGGTCGAATCGTCTCGGATAAATCGGGAGCCGCGAAATGAGACGGATCGATCTGGTCGTCTTCGCCGCCAGGGCCATCATCGCCCATCCGATGCGCAGCGCCCTCACCTCGCTTGGCGTGGTCATCGGCGTCGCCGCCGTGGTCATGATGACCTCCATCGGCCTGGGCGCGCAGCAGCGGGTGACCAGCGCCATCGGCGGCCTCGGCTCCAATCTGCTGATCGTCTCGCCCGGCGCCTCGCGCGGGCCGGGCGGCGGCTTTGTCAGCCAGGGCGCCGGCAGCGGCCAGACCCTGACCGAGGACGACGCAAGCGCCATCGCCAGCCAGATTGAAGGCGCCGCGGCCGTTGCGCCCAGCGTCCGCGGCGGCGCCCAGCTGACTGCCGAAGGGGCCAACTGGCAGACCCGCGTCGAGGGTGTGA